>JAJUHI010000108.1 GCA_029267955.1 Sporobacter termitidis
AGCTGCGGGTGCTCAAGCAGGCCCGGCTGGTCAAGCACCGGAAGGACGGCAAGATCGTCTACTACGCGCTGGACGACGACCATGTCCGGCAGATTTTCGCCCAGGGCCTGGCCCATACCAGCGAGTAAAAAGCGCGCGGCCAACAAGCTTCGGCCGGACGGGCTGCGGCTGTTAGGCGACCGCGTACTGCGGCAACAGGAAACGGATATATACAGAAAGGTGAACAACGCATATGACCCGTATAAACGATACGGCTGCCCCCGCCGCCGGCGGGAGCGGGCGTACTTACAACAAAGTGCTGATCCTCAGCGGACTGGGCTGCGCCAGCTGCGCGGGGAAGATTGAAAAAGCCGTGGCGGCTCTGCCCGGCGTCACCGGCGCGCGGCTCAATTTTGCCACCGGCAGGCTGACCGTGGAGGCCGGCGCCCAGAGCGCCCTGGACGGCATCGCCAAAAAGGCCGGGCGGATTGCCCGGGAGTACGAGGACGGCGTGCGCGTCTCGGAGGAGAGCCCGGCGGAGCAGGAGACATTCTCAACGATCCATAAGGCGCGCCTGGCCCTTGGCGCAGTCCTGTTTTTCGCGGCGGTGCTGCTGCGGCCGGAAGGCTGGGCGGCCCTTGCCGTGTACCTGGCTGCGTGCCTGATCGCCGGCGGGGACGTGTTTTTGCGGGCGGCGAAAAACATTGCCCGGGGCCAGGTTTTTGATGAAAACTTCCTGATGGGGATTGCCGCCATAGGGGCCTTTGCTATCGGTGATTACCCGGAGGGCGCGGCGGTGATGCTGTTTTATCAGGTGGGCGAGCTGCTGCAGGCCCTTGCGGTGGGGCGCTCCCGCCGGGCGATTGCCGAGCTTTTGGATATCCGGCCGGATTACGCCGATGTCAGGCAGGGCGATCAGCTTGTCCGGATGCGGCCGGAGGAGGTGGCCGTGGGCGCGGAGATCGTCGTGCGCCCCGGCGAGCGGGTCCCTTTGGACGGCACGGTGACGGACGGCGTTTCCATGCTGGACACTTCCGCCCTGACGGGCGAATCGGTCCCCAGGGAGGCGGCCCCCGGCAACGAGGTGCTGTCCGGGTCCATCAATAAGAGCGGGCTTCTGACCATCCGCGTGACAAAGCCCTTCGGCGAATCCACCGTGATGAAAATCATGAGCCTGGTGGAAAACGCCGCCGCGAAAAAGGCGCCCACGGAGAACTTTATCAGCAAATTCGCCCGGTATTACACCCCCGCCGTCGTCTTTGCGGCGCTCCTCATCGCCTTCGGCCCGCCGCTGGTTGCCGGATTGAGCTTGTCGGCATGGGTCAACAGGGCGCTGGTGTTTCTGGTGGCCTCCTGCCCGTGCGCGCTGGT
Organism: Sporobacter termitidis; assembly: GCA_029267955.1. Taxonomy (GTDB): domain Bacteria; phylum Bacillota; class Clostridia; order Oscillospirales; family Oscillospiraceae; genus Sporobacter; species Sporobacter termitidis_A. The sequence goes on from JAJUHI010000108.1 coordinate 1,351, forward strand.
GATCTCGGTGCCGCTGGGCTATTTCGGCGGTATTGGCGGCGCCTCCAGAAACGGCATTCTGGTCAAGGGAGGCAACTATTTGGAGGCCCTGGGCCGCGTGGAGACGGTGGTCTTTGACAAAACCGGGACGCTGACGAAGGGCGTTTTCAAGGTGACGCAGGTACAGCCGGCGGACGGCGTAGCGGAAGAGGCGCTGTTGGAGCTGGCCGCCCACGCCGAGAGCTACTCAACCCATCCCATCGCGGCGTCCGTCATCGCCGCCTGGGGGCGGGCGCCCGAGCAGGGCGCCGTGACGGCGGTCAGCGAGGTCCCGGGGCACGGCGTCATTGCTACGGTCCGGGGCAAGACGGTGGTGGCCGGCAGCGCCCGGCTGCTGGACCGGGAGGGCATCGCCCATCCGGCGGCCCCGTCGGCGGGGACGATGGTCCATGTGGCGTGCGACGGCACGTATATGGGGCATCTGGTAATCTCGGATGAATTGAAGGACGACAGCCCCCTGGCGGCGGAAAAGCTCCGGCAGGCCGGCGTGGGCCGGCTGGTAATGCTCACCGGCGACAGCCGCGCCGCGGCGGAAAACGTCGCCGCCCGGCTGGGCTTTGACGAGGTGCGGGCCGAGCTTTTACCCGACGGAAAGGTGGCGGCGGTGGAAGAGCTCCAGGCGCGGCAGCGGCCGGGCGGGAAGCTCGTCTTTGTGGGCGACGGCATCAACGACGCGCCGGTGTTGGCCCGGGCCGATATCGGCGTCGCCATGGGCGGCGTCGGCAGCGACGCGGCCATCGAAGCGGCCGATATCGTCCTGATGACGGATGAGCCGTCAAAGCTGGCAACCGCCATGAAAATTGCCCGGAAGACCCGGCGCGTCATCCGGCAGAACATTATCTTTGCCCTGGGCGTCAAGGCCGCGGTGCTGGCCCTGGGCGCGGCCGGGCTTGCCAACGTCTGGGCGGCCGTTTTCGCCGACGTGGGCGTCGCGCTGCTGGCCGTTCTCAACGCCGTGCGCACCATGCGCGTCAAGGCGGCGTAAACAAAAATCGAATAACTCTTCTTCAGGGGCCGATGCTGCGGCCCCTGAAGTATTTTTTGACGGTTTTTACTGTAATGGCGCGGTTTCCACGGGACCGCGCCGGCCGGCAAAATACAAATAATACAAATATAGACAATATTGTAAAACGGTGTTATATTAAGGGGGTCATTTACCAAATTCCGCCGGAGGCAGAGAAAATCCCCGCCTGACACAGGGATAAAACCTCCGCCGGAGAAAACCTCCGTCAGAGACGGAGGTTGGCAATCAATAAACCGACATGAGGATAGAAGGATAGTAGTATGCATTGCTTTTTGTGCCTGGGGAGCCTGATTCTTGGCCTGACCGCCTGGATACTGCCCGTCGTCAATTTTACGCACCAGCCTGTGACGGAAAGCAGGACTATGCCGTTGTTTCCGCTTATCAGCATGGGCGCCTGCGCGCTCTCGCTGTGCCTGCTGATTTTATTCTGCAATTGTCTGGTGGGGGCGAAGGACTGGCCGGCGCTCATGGATGTCTCCCGGGCAATGTCTTCCATCTCGGCGCTTTTACTGGGCGTGACGCTTATCCTGAATGTGACGGCGCTGTTTTTTTATTACCGGAAGAAGGTGTGAGCGATTCGCCCATCGCCTGACGGCCCAGAATGCCCAGAACGAAGCAGGACAGGAGAATGTGTAGCCGCTCTGATGGGTCGTCCAGATTCAGCTTGCTGATTTTCTCAATGCAGCCTAACCGGTAGGTCATGGTGCTGCGGTGGATGAACAGCTCCTCTGACGCGGATTTCAGGCTCTTGTTGTGCCGCAGGTAGGTTTCCAGCGTCAGGAGCAGCTCGGTGCCGTTTTCCAGGTCGTATTCGTATATGCGCACCGCCTCCCGGTGGCACAGGGGGAACAGGGGCGTGTGGGCGGCAACCCGCGTAATCAGGTACCCGCCGAGACTGTCCCTGAAAAAGCGGATGCGCTTGTCCCGGTCGCCGCACAGCAGCGAAATCTCGGCGTTTTCATACTGGGCGTTTAATTGGCTGATGCCGGTAAAGGGCAGGCTGAACCCGCACACGGCGTTATGGACCAGCAGCTGCGTCTCCAGCTTCGGCAGGCTTGCGGCCATGACCTCGGCGTTGTCGTTGTGGACAAGCAGGACGAGCCTGTCGTGATAGGCAAAGCAGACGCTGTCGGCAAAAATCCGCTCGTAGATGTGCCGGAACCGGGTGAGCAGCTCTGATTTTTTCAGGGCGCTTTTGACCTCGATAAGCAGGAGCACGTAATCGTCCCGGGCGCTCCAGCCGGCAAGTCCCAGGCACCGGTTCAGCAGCAGCGAATCCACAAGCTCCTTGTTGAGCATGGCGGTGAGCACGCTCCGCAGGTTCTCCAGGGAGCCGGAGGAACCGGCGAAAATGTGCACCAGGCTCGGGGAGACAAGCTCCGCGATGTTCTCTAAGAGCTTCAGCTGATACACCGACAGCGGCTTGTTTGTCCGGGCGATGACCAGTGTGGCAAGGCGCTTGCCGCTTTCAAAATACGAATAAGTCAGGATAGTCGGCAACCCCGGCCCAAGCTCCACATAATCGGCGGTGGGCGTTCGGATGGCATGGGGGTATATGCCGGCTTTTTTGGCTTCCGCCAGCATTTTTTCAGACCGTCTGCCGGTTTCCAGCGTCTCCTTCCAGTAGGGGTCGTCCTGGCCGGGCTGGTACAGGTCGCTGCTGCCGATCAGGTTCCGGTCGGAATCGTATAAGACGGCGTGGTTTTCAAAGAAGGCGGCAATACAGTTTAAAATGTCGCCGGTGGGCGCTTTTTCCCGCAGGGCCGTTAAAAGCTCGGTCTCCAGTTGGTTAAAGCGCAGGAAGATGCTCTGTATCACGCCGAATACCAGCAGAGGGTCGCCGTCGGCCACAAGGCCCGTCACCTGACGGCGCTTTAAAAAGTCGGCCGCCGCGGCGCCGCCGCCGACGCACAGCATATAGGGGGGCAGCCCGCCGCCGGCGCCGCGCAGCGTGTCCCACTGGGTAAAGTACAGGATATCGTCGTTGTAGCTGTCGCCGTCCGGGATGAAAAAGCGCACGTCGCTCAAACACAGCCGGTGGTCCAGATTCCCGCAGACAAACAGAGGCGGTGCCGGCAGCATGTGGGCGATAATCCCGGTATTGAGCTTCATAGTGGCACCTCCGTTTCTGGATAATCCTGATAAATTCGCTGTATTCAGGATAATATAAACCCTGCCGGAACACAAGGCCGCCGCCGGCGGGCGCGGCCCGCCGGGGCGACAAACCGGACATTTAGCGTAGACAAGCTGTATATCCGCGGTTTTCGCGTCTTCCGCGCCGTTTCCCTGAAAGTCCCGGCGGCGCAGTTTGTTTCGGAAGCTGTTGCCATTCGTCGATTTCCCGGCTATTATGTAACTACCAATCTATACAAACGATAAAGGAGAAACGACAAATGCCGGAGATAACATGCCCGACGCCGCACATCAGCGCGGCGCGCGGAGATTTTGCGAAAACGGTTTTGATGCCCGGTGACCCCCTTCGGGCCCAGTTCGTCGCGCAGACGTACCTGGAAAACGCCGTACTGGTCAATAACGTCCGCGGGGTGCAGGGGTACACCGGGACATACAAGGGGGCGCCGGTTTCGGTCATGGCCAGCGGCATGGGCATCCCCTCCATGGGGATTTACAGCTGGGAGCTGTTTAACGGCTACGGCGTTGAGACGATCCTGCGCATCGGCTCGGCCGGCGGGTACCAGGAGCATGTCCATGTGCGGGATATTGTTGTGGCCATGGGCGCGTGCACCGATTCCAATTACGGCAAGACCTTCGGGCTGCCCGGCACCTTCGCGCCGATTGCAGATTTTACGGTTTTGTGCGCCGCCGCGGATGCATGCCGGGCTGCCGGCGCGTCGTATCATGTGGGCAACATCCTGTCCACGGACGTGTTTTACGCCGGTACGCCGGAAGCGTTCCGGAAATGGATTGATATGGGCGTTTTGGCCGTGGAGATGGAGGCCGCGGGCCTGTACATGAACGCGGCCCGGTCAAAAAAGCGCGCCCTGGCCATCTGCACGGTGTCGGACCATCTTGTGACGGGCGAGGCCCTGTCGGCCCAGGAGCGGCAGACGACCTTCGGCCAGATGATTGAGATTGCGCTGGAGACGGCGGCAGCCATTAACTAGTCCCATCAAGCTGCAAGCAGCCGCCCCGGAGTACCGGGGCGGCGCTTTTATTTGCTTGTGACGGGTTTGTCAGCGGGCCATGCCCTGGACGAAGAGGGCGATCATTTTTGCCGCTTCGGCCCTGGTGGCGTTTCTCTGGGGGCCGAAGGTGCCGTCGGCGTAACCGGAGATGATGCCGGCCATCTGAACGGCGCTGACCGCGTCGGCGGCATAGCCGGAAATGCTGGCTTTGTCCTTAAAGGACATTGCAGGTACCGTCTTGGGCAGGGTGTAATTTGCAACCTTGGCGGCGTACCGGGTCAGTATGACCGCCAGATCCTGCCGTGTGATGTAGTCGTTGGGGTTGAATTTGCCGTTACTGCCAAGGACAATGCCGTTTTCACTTGCCCACTGGACGGCGGCAAAGTACCAGCTGTCCGTGGAGACGTCGCTGAAGGTGGAGGTTTTGTACCGGCTCAGGTCCGCGCCGGAGAGGTTGGCCAGTATCTGGACAAACTGCGCCCTGGTGATTTTGCCCTCCGGGTCGAAGGTTGTGGCGGTGGTGCCGTTGATAATCTCGCGGGCGGCGAGATAGCTGATATAGTCCTTGGACCAGCCGGACACATCCGTAAAGCTGACCTTTTTATAAAGGACGGCGTATTTGGAGAAGTGCGTGGTTTTGAAGGTTACCAGTCCCGTGGCGGGATCGTAGACGCAGTTTGGTACGGGGGTCAGCTCTCCCGTGGAAGAGATGTAGTAGATGACGATGCTACTCGGGTCCTCGCCGGGAGCGGGCGTGTACGGGACGCTGATTTGGACGGCCGCGCCGCCGAAGGAGGTGATATCCTTGCCGGCCGCGGTGACGGAGAAGTCGTACACGGGCCGGTTGCCAACCTGCTGACGGGCCGTATTGGGCAGGTCGGCGGTATTCACCTGCTCAATGGAGATGCGCACGTCGCTCTGCCCGGCGGCGCCCTTGATGCTGTCGACAGCGTCCGCGCCGAAGGTGATGGTGCCGATGCCGGAGCTGACGGACAGGGACGCGCCCGTGTCGCCGGCCAGCTGGCTGAAGGAATCGGACGGGATGGTCAGGCTGACGGCGCCGGTTTCTCTGCCTGTGGCCACGTTGATGGTGACATTGGCGCTCTTGCCGGCGGCCTCGGCGGACGCTGCCGACGCAATCAGCGACTCCATTGTGCTGCTGTCGACGGTGGCCGTGACGGTGCTCCCTGAGGTTTCGCCGGTGACGGTCACATTCACCGTGGCGGTGCTGCCGGTGGTGGTGGTGTTCACGGGCGTCTTCGGCGGTTCCTCCTTGCTGTCGCCGCCGCTGCTGCTGCCGCCACCGCCGCCGCCGGAGGACGATCTGGTGAAGGTGATGGTGCAGTCTTTCGTAAAGTCGGTGCCCATCGCCGCGCCGTTTACAATTCTGGCGGTGACAACCACCGTGCCGGCCGCGGTGGCCGTGAGCTTGTTGCCGTCGGTGATTGTTGCGCTGCCGCTCTTGACCTCCCAGACGATGGTCTTGTAGGACGCATTCTCGGGCGTGACGGTGCCGGTCAGGGTCACCGGGGTGCCGACCTTGCCGGTGGCGGGGATGCCGCTTAAGTCGATGTCTGTTACGGCCACGAACGAGACGGGAACCACGTTGACCAGGCAGACGGCTTTTGTCCAGGAGGTGCCGCCGCTGCCGGTGACAACATAGGTGCCGGGCGTGTCAAAGGTGAGGGTGATCTTCCCGGTGGTGTCGGTTGTGCCGGCCAGTACGCCGTCAATAAAGATCTCGTTGTTTGTGCAGGGCTTGTTGCCGTTGTCGCCGGAGCCGCGGCTCATGGTCAGCGTCAGCGAGCCGCCGGCCTCGAGGGTGGCGTACGGCGTGTTGAAAGCGCCGGTTCGGATGCCGGAGCCGTCCTTCGTGCTGGTGAGGATGATGATCATGCCGTCGGCGGCGGGCTGCATGGGATCGGCGTGCCGGCCGCTGGTGAAGTCGGTCCAGATGCCGCCGCCGTAGGTCATATTGGAGCAGTTCTGACCCCACAGCTTGTTGAGGACGTACCCGTACGTGGGATTCTGCTCATATCCCCAGGCAAAGCCGTCGCCGTAAGCCTCCTGATGGAGTGCGGTGACGGCGTCGGCGATGATGTCG
>JAJUHI010000109.1 GCA_029267955.1 Sporobacter termitidis
GAAACCGTTTATCACTCCATACTGACCGACGATTACAACGGGCTGGCCGCGCTGCCCTGGGTGCCGCTGGTCCTGCTGTTTGGGCCCTCCCGGTGGGTATTCGTGGCGGGGATCGTCAATCTGGCCCTTTTCCCTGTCTATCTGCTGCTGTATCTGTTTATCAAAGGCCGCTGCCGTCGGGCCGTCCCCGCGGCCGCCGCGGTTTTCTGCATGTTCCCCATGCTCTTTTACACGTCCGTCACCGGCTTTATCGACGTGGCGGGGCTCCCGCCCGCCCTGGGCGCGCTGCTGCTGTGGCTGCGCATCCCCCGTCTTAAGGAAGTCAGGGGCGGCCCCGATGACGCAGCCGGCACCTCTTATGCCGAGCTCTGCCGTTATTTTGCCGCCGGGTGCCTGCTGGCATTGACCGTGCTGCTGCGCCGGTGGTATGCGTTTTTCGCCGTCTCCTTTTTCGCGGCGGCGCTCCTGGACTGCCTCATTTTCAAAAAGCCCGCCCTCCCGCTGATAACGGCCGCCGCGTCCTTTGCGTTTACCCTGCTGTTTTTCTTCCAGCCCTTTGTATCCGGGCTGCTGATTCGCAATTACGCGGACCTCTACAGCGACTTTTCCTTTGACCTGCCCGTGGACCTGCGGTATTTTTTCTATTATTACGGTCTGTTTGTCATTTTAATCCTGATAACAGGCGGACTGTCTCTCCTCTCCCAGCTTAAGACGCGGCGTCCGGCGGCGTTTTTGCTTGTGCAGCCCGCCTTCTGCTTTGCCCTGTTCGTCAGCGTCCAGTCCCACGGGCAGCAGCATCTGCTGCTGTACATCCCGGCGTTGACCCTCCTGGCCGCCCTGTGGGTAACCACGCTTGCAGGCCGTTTTGAAGCGCGCCGGACCCGGGCCGCCGCGTTGGCCCTGTATGCCCTGCTGGCGTTCTGCGCCCTGCCGCCTTTGGCGCACCCCCTGCTGCTGAAAACGCGCCCGGGCACCATCACGGATATCAAAACGTGCGCGCCGCTGCCTTCTTTTATCTACGTGCCGCCCGTGCGGGAGGACGCCGACAGGGTCCTGCATCTCGTGTGGTATCTGGACAAAGCCGTGGGCGCCGGCGGGAAAACGCTGGGCGTTCTGGCCTCTTCCCTGAAACTCAATATCGACATCCTGAAAAACGCCGAAAGCTCCTTAAACCTCATATCCGCCGCCTCGGCAAGCCGCGACTACCTGGTCTGGCTGCCGGAAATCGACAGCCGGGACAGCTTCCCCGGCCGGCTTTTTGACTGCGACTATCTGCTGGTGGCCGACCCGGTACAGCTTTCCCTCGGCCCCGGCAGCCAGCGCTGCGTTGACCTGCCGGCCCGCCAGCTGCTGTCCGGCGCCGGCATTGGGAAGGCGTACCGCCCTGCGGGCTACACCTTCCTGATTGACGGCGGTGCTATCCGGGTCCGGCTGTTCGAGAAGCAGCGGGAAGTCACCGCCGCCGAGCGTGACACCCTGTTGCGCGCCTACGACGGCGGGTGATCAGGCGCTCTACCCTGTCACGCACCGTGAAAAAATCGCCTGTAGGCGATTGGGGATTCAAGTGCCCTACGGCGGGCTGACCTCAGCCCGCCGTAATGCATCGCCGTAGGGCGCGGCTTCCCAAAGAACTTTTGGTTCTACAGCAATCGCGACGAAAATACTAAGACACAGGCAATAAGATGCCTGTGTCTTTTACATCGTCTTCATTCATCGCGGAAAAAAACGTTTGCGGGAACAGATCAAATGCAGGCGTCAGCCAAGTACAGTCTCGACAAACCTTTGTATGATCGTCGCTACCTCGGCCCGGGTAGCGGTTTCCTGCGGAGCAAACATGCCGCCGTCTCGTCCTCCGATGATTCCCGTGGTCTGGCAGTAGAGGGCCGCGGTCTTCGCGTAATCCGAAATTCTGTCGGCGTCTGTATAGTTAAGGACGGTATCCAAACTGTCCGGCAGGACGCCAAGGAAGTCCGCGAAGCGGTAGAGTATCACATCCATCTGCTCGCGTGTAATCAGATCGTCCGGACCGAACCTGCCGTTTCCATATCCGCCGATGATGCCGTTTTCCGAAGCCCAGGCTATGTAATTGCCGTAATAAGCGTCGTCGTCGCAGTCGGTAAAGGTTTTAGTGCCTGTCGTTTCAATCTCGCCATAACTGCGCTCATACAGCCTGCCGATGACCGTGGCGAACATGGCGCGGGTCATGCCTGTTTCAGGCGAGAAGGTGCCGCCGCCTGTGCCGACGAATATCTCACGTTCGGCCACGAAGCCGATATGCCCTGCCGCCCAGTGTCCGGAGATATCGGTGAAGCTTTTGTCGTTTCGCGCCGCATACACGCTGACGCCCTCGGGCGCTATAAACTTGCCGTTTGCCGCAAAGCCGATAAAGACCATATTACCGTCACTGTCAAGGTAATACGGCACGCCGTTTGTTTCGTCGTAGCTTCCGGTTTTTCTGACCACCAGCGCGTAGGGCGAGAACTCCGTTGCCTCGAACACGATGTACCACACGCCGTTCTTCTGCACAAGACGCGATGAAATTTCCGTCACAACGCCGCTGTCGGATTTATGCATGACGGCAAGCTGTTCCTTTACACCCAGAAGGTTAACCGGCACCGGCAGTGAGAGCGTTACCGCATTGCCGGGCGCGGGCTTGGTTTTTTCGTTTGTGTCCTTGATGTATATAGAGATGTCAAAGGGATAAACCTCGTCGCCCGCGCCGAGCCTGAAGCTTGCGGCGTCCTCCCGCGTATCGGTCACCCTGACCTCAACGGAGCCTGTAAAGGCGTTTTCCATATTCGCCTCGGCTTCTATCGCGCCTTTGGCATCCCTGAACAATTCGCTGCTCGTTTCGGTTACCGTGATGGTCTTTTCAGGAGCCGTCGGCGTATAGCTGATACCGCTGCTTATTGGAACAAATTCGGCGCTAATCGTATGGTCGGCTGTGACATTCGTGAATGTATAGGACGCTATGGCTCCCTGGTTGATGCCGTCGACCAGGACCGCGCTTATCATGTAACCGGGGTTCGCCGTTATACTGAAGGTCTGGCTGCCGCCCTCGTTCACGACCACGGTTCCGCTTGGCGTAATACTCCCGCCGGCGCCCGCCGAGGCGGTCACGGTATAGGTTGTTACAGGTACAAAACCGTCCACCACATTCACCGTCAGGGCGACCGTATCTCCCGTATCAAAGGTGAAAACAAATTCGAGTAAGTCTCCCGCTGTGAGAGAAAGGCCTTCAAAGAAGCTGCTTTTTATGGTCAGGTCGCCGCCGTCGATACCGTAGTCGCCCGAGCTGAGGGTATATACCGTCACGCTGGGACTTATGCTGTAAGCAACATTGGTGACCGACGCCGCGCCGTACCATGTGATGGTTGCGGTGATGTCGGCGGGAGCGTTCAGGTCGTAATTGCGGGATGCGGGATTGATGGCCGGCGGCAGAACGGTAAATGACAGCGGAACCGTCTTCGAAATGCCGTGATCCGCCGTAATGGTCAGGGTATCGGTATAATCTCCCGATGAAAGCCCTGTTACCGGACGGACGCTCACTGCGGCCGATTCGCCGGAGTTGAGGGTTGCGGCTGGGAGTGGGGAGACAATCTCAAAGCAAGAGCCTCCGAGTACCGCGCCAAGAGAGGTTATTGTCCCTGTACCGGTATTTGTGATAACAAACTCCTGCGCCGCCTGTGCGCTGTAACCGACGCCCGCCGCCGTAAACGTCTTGTCCGTCGGGTTGACGGATGCCGTGTAGGTCGGTGCGACGTAGGGATAATCCGGCGATTGCGGCGACATGTCGCCGTCGGCATATGTCGTCCCGTTCCCGATGGCTTGCACGGTAAAAGTGTAGGTGCCGGAACCGTTTTCGGTAATAGCGGCGGTAAAGTCGTAGTAGTTGTAAGTTATGTCGGATACCGAGCTGCCGACGGCTGTACCACCTTTATAGAGCTGCACCGTATAGCTGGAAGCGTTATCTACCGCGTCCCATATCGCCTTGGCGGGCGTTGAGGTATCCCATACAAGGCTTCCGGGTGTGGCCAGCTTCGGCGCCCATGGGGCGACGGTAACTCCTGCGCTATCCGTTGCAAGCGGGTTTCCCGCCAAGTCGGTGATTTGCCCGTTTCCGCCCGCTGTGTATGTAACTGTGACGCCCTTAACCGCGGAAGTGGCTATGCTGTCCACGGTCAGTATGATCTGACTCGCGTCCGTGCCCTGTGCCGTCGCCGTAACCGTAAAGGTGTCCGCTGTGCCCGTCTTTGTCACGGTAAACCCGCCGTCGTTTGAATTGATCAGGTTAACGCAGGGTTCGCTCAATGTCACCGTGATTTGCGTATCGCTGACGCGCGTTACATTCTGCAGCGTCGGCGGGGTTATGTCCACCGTCAATATGACATTTTTTACGGCGCCGTTTCTGGACGCGGTCAAAACGGCGGTGCCGTCCCTTTCAGCCGTCCCGTTGACGCCGGAAACGCTGATGACGCTGTCGTCGCTTGAAGCCCAGGTCACGCTGTTTGCAATACTTAACGTGAAACCGGATTTAACTCCGGCTGACGTATCCGCCGCCGCCAGAAAAATGGGGGAAGCCGAGACATAAGCCGCGTCGGTCGCATCCATACCGGCAAGCCGCGGATAAAGACCTGAAGTAAAGTTCCATTCGCCACCCCAGCCGGTAAATGCGGCGCCTGATGTCATTTCGGAGGTCAGCTTGCCCTCGGCACTACCTTTGCTGTCGGTGCCGCCCATTCCTCCTACCGGGCACATCTGCCTGTCATAATAGCAGCCTGTTACTGTCCCGGAGTTACTCCCTGCCACGCCGCCGACATTTCCTTCACCGCCCACGCTGCCCGCATTGTAGCAGCTGTGTATGCCGGAAGCCTCGTCGTTGGCTCCCGATATGCCGCCAATAGAGCTTGAGCCGCTCACGCTGCCCGTGTTGTAGCAGTTTTGCACATTGGAGGCGTCGTTATTTCCCACAATGCCGCCGATATTACTGGAGGCAGAGCCGCCGCTGACGCTGCCCATGTTGTAGCAGCCCTGTATACTGGCCGTGTTGTTATATCCCGCTATGCCGCCGACATGGTGAGAGCCGCTGACGCTGCCCGTGTTGTAGCAATTTTTTATGGTTCCCCCATCGTTATATCCCGCTATGCCGCCGACATAATCTCTACCTTTAGTATAGCTGTCCGTAACTCCCAGATTTTTGACCGTTCCATTTTGCACATAACCGAACAGGCCTTGATAGTCCGAACTGTTATTGATATAGACCCCGCTCACCGTGAAGCCGGCGCCGTCAAAGGTCCCCGCGAAATTATTGGAGTTGGTCCCTATCGGCGTCCAGTTTGATGTTGTGTATGCCGTGCCGCCGGTTTCGGAATCGTAGATTTCGCCGTCCTCAACAACGCCGTCGCGATCGTCCTGCCAGTAACCCAGGACGATGTCGGCGGTCAGCTGATAATATGCCGAACTGGCGGCAACCGCGGTTCCGCCCACGCTGGGCTTTATCGTGCCGCCCGCGTTCACCTTATCCCGCATATAAGCCAAATCGTCCGCCGAGGCGATCTTAAACGGATCGGTCTCTTTGCCCGAGCCGGACAGACCTCTTTCCACACTCAGCGTTACGCTTTTTGTAAAGCCTTCCCGGGTCGCGGTCAGTACAACACAGCCGTCGCCCTTAAGCGTCGCGGTATCGCCGGCAATGCTGACGATGCGCGCGTCGCTTGAAGTCCAGACCACGCCGTCGCCTGTTCCGCCGAGGGTGAAGTTTGACTTAACCAAAGCCGCCGTTTCTGCGGATGATACCAATAAAACGGGGGAAGTTGAAACATAAGCCGCGGCGGTCGCATCCATACCGGTGAGCCGCGGGTAGAGACCGTCAGTAAAAGTCCATTCACCACTGCTCAAGACCCCAGACAGGGCACTGCCTGTCATTTCCGAGGTCAGCTTGCCCTCGGCTTTACCTGTTCTGTCATTGCGGCTTATTCCGCCAACCGTACACAGCTGCTTATCGTAATAGCAGCCTGTTATTGTCCCGTAATAGTATTCCCCTATCACGCCGCCAACATAGGAAGTGCCGCTGACACTACCCGTGTTGTAGCAGTTTTGTGTGGCTCCCCTTATGTTAGATCCCACTATGCCGCCAACACGGGTATTATCGGTGCCTTCACCGCTGACACTGCCCGTGTTATAGCAATCTTGTATGCTTCCATTATTATTAAATCCAATTAATCCCGCTATGCCGCCAACATACTGTGTGCCGCTGACACTGCCCGTGTTGTTGCAGTTTTTCACTATGCCTTCATCGACAGCTCTATATTTACTCACAGTTCCCACTATGCCGCCAACTCTGGCTCCATTGCCGACACTACCCATGTTGCTGCAATCTTGTATGGTTCCATTGTTATATCCCGCTATGCCGCCAACATATAGAGTACCGCTGACACTGCCCGTGTTGTTGCAGTTTTGTATGGTTCCATTGCTATATCCCGCTATGCTGCCGACATCTTCTTTACCACTGACACTGCCCGTATTGTAACAGTTTTGTATGGAATTATATCCCGCTATGCCGCCGATATCGTTATTGCCAATAATATAGCTGTCCGTAACGCCCAGATTTTTTATCGTTCCATTTCCCACATAACCGAACAGGCCTTGATAGTCCGAACTGTTATTGATATAGACCCCGCTCACCGTGAAGCCGGCGCCGTCAAAGGTCCCCGCGAAATTATTGGAGTTGGTCCCTATCGGTGTCCAGTTTGATGTTGTGTATGCCGTGCCGCCGGTTTTGGAATCGCAGAGTTCGCCGTCCTCAACAATGCCGTCGCCGTCGTCCTGCCAGTAACCAAGGTATATATTGCCGGTCAGCTTATAGCGTGCCGATCTGGCGGCAACCGCGTCTCCGCCACCACTGGGCGTAATCGTACCGCCCGCGTTCACCTGATCCCGCATATATGCCAAATCCTCCGCCGAGGCAATCAGAAACGGCGATGTTTCATTGCCTGAGCCGGCAAGGCTCGTGCTCTCCGCCCTGGCCGCCGGCGTCATCGCCGGCATGATGCTTATCATCATCGCAAGAACCAGAATAACTGCCGTAAAGCTTCTTCGTGTTGTTTTGGCCATTCTAACCCACCCTTAACTTATGCCCGTACTTTTAGCTTAAGTTAAATCTCAACACCATAATAACAGTTGTTTTCCCAACATACAACACATTTACTAATTTTAACCCACTATTCAACAAAAAGCTCCTTATTGAAGTCGTGGGTTCGCCCCCCATACCACCCGTGAAAAATAAAAAAGACACAGGCGTCTTACCTGTATCTTCTGCATTTGGGGGAGATAAGCGGGATAAACCGACGACCTCTTGAATGGCATGGGGGCGCCCTGCCGCCTGATGCATCGGCAGCCCCAGGAAATTTGCAGTAAAAACGGACTGCTTTTCGCAGTCCGTTTCAGCTTGTCGAAGAACCCGGCTATGCGTGAGCGTATGCCGGGTTTTCTGTGTTTTGTATCCTAATTATTAACGAAATGAAATGATAAAAGGAAGTCCTCCACTTCCAATTAGCCAGTTTTTTCAAATTCATGGATGC
>JAJUHI010000110.1 GCA_029267955.1 Sporobacter termitidis
CGCAGCGCCGTTTCCTCCCTGTCCAGTTCCAGGAGCTTCTCGTAATCGGTGCAGTGGGCCTCCCGCAGCGATGCAAGCTCGGCAAGCTTTTCTTCAATATTAGCAATATCCCGTTCCAGCTTGGCCAGCTGCTTTTCCACGGAGGGCGACCCTTTTTTGCGGCTTTCCTTTTTTGGCTTGTCGCCGGTGTCATGTGCCGGCGTTTTGCTCGACGCCGTCGTTTTCTCGGCGGCGGCCTTCATGGCCCGGTACTTTTCGTAGGTGCCGTGGAAATCGGTGATTTTCCCGTCCGCCAGCTCCCATATCCGCGTGGCGAACTTGTTGATGAAATACCGGTCGTGGGATACGAACAGCAGCGTTTCGCCGTAGGACTCGACCGCCTGCTCGATCCATTCCCGGGAGGCGATATCAAGGTGGTTGGTGGGCTCGTCCAGGATGAGAAAGTTGATTTCCTCCTTCATCAAGATGCAAAGGCGCAGTCGGCTCTGCTCGCCGCCGGACAGGTCCCCCACCCGTTTGAAAACGTCTTCTCCGGAGAATTTGAACGCGCCCAGGCGGTTCCGGGCCGTTTGGGGCGAGCAGTTTTCCTCGATGACCAGGGTATCCAGCAAGGACCTGTTGGGGTTACTGAATTTAATAATCTGCGGCAGGTACGCCGTTTTGACGGAGGGTCCGCGCTTAACGATGCCGGTATCGGGCCGCAGCTCGTCCAGGATGATTTTAATCAGGGTGGACTTCCCCGTCCCGTTGTCGCCGATGAGGGCGATGCGCTCCCCGCCTTTGACCAGCAGGTCCACGTCTTTAAAAAGCATCTTGCCCTCAAAGCTCTTGGAAACGCCGCGCAGCACCAGCACCTCGTCGCCGCGGAAGGCCTTTTTGCCGAAGCGGGCGCTCACGCTCTTTTCCTTCGTGGGGCGCTCCGTCTGCACCAGCCGCTCGATGCGGCTCTGGATGGCAAAGGACTTTTTCATGAGCTTGCTGTTGCCCGTCCCCCACTGATACAGCCGGTCGGCGGCCTCCTGCAGCCGCCTGGCCTCCGCCTGTTCCTGCTCGTATTTTTTCAGCTGCTCCTGATAGCGGCGCTCCTTCTCCGCCACGTAAAAGCTGTAGTTGCCGCCGTAAAACTCGGCCTTGCCTCCCGCTATTTCGATCGTCCGGGTGACGACGTTGTCTAGAAAATACCGGTCGTGGGAGATGATGAGCACCGTCCCCCGGTACTTGCCCAGATATTCCTCCAGCCACTCGACGGCGTTGATGTCCAGATGGTTGGTGGGCTCGTCCAAAAGCAGGATATCCGTATCCTCCAGGATGAGCCGGGCCAGGTTGACCCGGGTCTTCTCGCCGCCCGACAGCGTTGAAAACAGCTGACGGCGCTGGGCCTGGGGTATTTTCAGGCCGTTGACGACGCGGTTGCGCTCAAACTCCATGTCGTACCCGCCGCCGCGCTCAAACGCGGCCGACAGCTCGCCGTATTCTTTCAAGAGCTCCGGCGCGTCGCTTGAAGCCATGGCCTTTTCCAGCGCCTCCATGCGGCTTTTGATGTCAAAAAGGCGCTGGTGGGCCGTGAGGAGCACGTCCTCCGTGGTGTAATGCTCCGGGTACCGCGGTATCTGTGAGATCAGGCCCAGCCGGCGCCCCTTTGGGACGACAACAACGCCCTCGTCGGCCTCCAGCTCGCCGGCGATGATTTTAAATAGCGTCGTCTTTCCGGCGCCGTTTTTGCCCAGGAGGCCCACGCGCTCGCCCTGGCTGATTTCAAAGGAAAGCCCGCTTAAGATATCCTTGCCGTCCTCAAAGGCCTTTTTAATATTCTGTACCGATATGTCAACCATTTTTATCTCCGGCGCCGCAGCCGCGGCGGTTTTCTAGGTTCTGCCATGTAGTTTTGGTATGGTAATATTGTTTTTTTATAGTGTATTATAGCATAAACGTGTTGTTAATCACAACGCGCATATGCTATAATACCTGCAAATGCCCAATAGTCGGTAACCGAGGTGATCTCGTGCAATCAGCCATTGACGGTGCCACAAAGATCGAAAAGACCCTGTCGTACGATGTCGTGGTCGTCGGCGCGGGTCTTGCCGGCCTTTATACGGCGCTGAACATCAATGAAAATTACTCCTGCCTCATTCTCGCCAAAGACCGGATCGACATCTCCAACACCTGGTACGCTCAGGGCGGCATTGCCGCAGCCGTATCCACCGACGACGCGCCCATCTTTCATCTGGAGGATACCCTTGAGGCCGGCGCCGGTTTGTGTGACAAGGACGCCGTCGGCGTCCTGGTTGCGGAAGGTCCGGACGATATCGCCCGGCTGGTTTCGCTGCGCGTCCCCTTTGACGTCGATGAGTTCGGAGACCTGTCCATCACGCGGGAGGGCGGCCACCGCAAAAACCGCATCGTCCACGCCGGCGGCGACGCCACCGGCCGGGAGACGGGCAAAACCCTGGCCCACATTGTCGCCCAGCAGAAAAACGTCTCCTTCAGCGAAAACACCTGCTTTTACGACCTTGTCCTCAATGACGCCGGCGCTATATCCGGCATAGTTGCCAAAAAGGACAATGCGTTTATTTTGATCGAGACCACCAAGGTTGTCATCGCCACCGGCGGCGTCGGTCAAGTGTACAAGGCCACCACAAACCCGTCCGTCGCCACCGGCGACGGGATTGCCGCCGCCATGCGGGCCGGCGCGCTGGTCAAGAACATCGAGTTTATTCAGTTTCACCCCACGGGGCTGTGGAGCCCGGAGCCGGAGGAACGGGTTTTCCTCATCTCCGAGGCTGTCCGCGGCGAGGGCGGTCTCTTAAAGAACAAGGAGGGCGTCCGCTTCATGCTGGGGCTCCACGAGCTGGCGGAGCTTGCGCCCCGAGATATCGTCGCCAGAGCCGTCTTCCGTGAGATGCAGCGAAGCGGCGAGGACCACGTTTTTGTGGACATTACATCCAAGTCCGAAGACTTTTTGAAGCAGCGCTTCCCCACCATCTACGAGGAGTGCCTAAAGCGCGGCATCAACATCTCCCGCGACTGGATTCCCGTCTGCCCCGTCCAGCACTATCTCATGGGCGGCATCGTCACGGACTTAAACGGCCGGACAAGCATCCACGGCCTCTACGCGGCCGGCGAAGCCGCCAACACCGGCGTCCACGGCGCCAACCGTCTGGCCTCCAACTCCATGCTGGAATGCCTGGTCTTCGGCCGCCGCGCCGCCGAAAACATCAACACCCTGCTCAAGGCCAGCCCCAGGGACCGGGCCGTGCTCCCCGATCTGCCCGTACGCCCCAGAGCAAAGCTGGATTACAAGGCGCTCCGGACGGAAATCAAGGAGTTGATGAGCACTTACGGCTACGTCATCCGCAATGAAACCGGGATGCGCTACGCCCTGGAGCAGATCAGCGCCATTAAGGAAAAGCTTGAAAGCGTTTTTGACGATTCCACCGCCTATCTGGAGACACTGAATATCGCCACCGTTGCCGTGGCAATATTAGAAGCGGCTCTCAGCCGCAAGGAAAGCATCGGGTCGCACTACAGGGAGGATGCAGATAATGCCTGAAGCTTTATACTTTAACGGTCTGGACGATCTGATACGCAACGCCCTGGCCGAGGATATCGGCACCGGCGACATCACGACCCTTTCCTGCATACCGGAGGATGCCGTTTCCACCGGCGTGCTTCTTGCAAAGGACGAGGGCGTCGTCTGCGGCCTGTCCGTGGCCGCCCGCGTTTTCGCCTTATTGGACCCCCACGTGACGCTGACGCCCCGGGTTGAGGACGGCGCCGCCGTTGCCAAGGGCGATATCCTGGCCGACATCCAAGGACCTTCCCGCAGCGTTCTCACCGGGGAGCGCACCGCCTTGAACCTTCTGCAGCGCCTGTCCGGCATCGCCACGCGGACGCGGCTGGCGGTGGACAGCATTTCCGGCACCAAAACAAAGATTGTGGACACCCGGAAGACCACCCCCGGCCTGCGGGTCCTGGAAAAGTACGCCGTCCGCTGCGGCGGCGGCGGCAACCACCGCTTCAATCTCTCCGACGGCATACTCATCAAGGACAACCACATCGTGGCCGCCGGCGGGATTACCGAGGCCGTCCGGCGCGTCCGGCGCCTTGCCCCCCATACCCTGAAAATTGAAGTGGAAACGGAAAATCTGGCGCAGATCGACGAGGCCCTGGCCGCCGGCGCGGATATCATCATGCTGGACAACATGTCGTTGGAAGAAATGCGCAAAGCCGTGGCCCATATCGCCGGCCGCGCCCTCACCGAGGCCTCCGGCAACATGGGCGATAAGGACCTGCGCCAGGTTGCGGAAACCGGCGTGGACTTTATCTCCATCGGCGCTCTGACCAACGCCGTCCGGGCGCTGGATATCAGCCTGAGATTCCGGTAAAATAGTACATTGATAAGCAAAGGCAGACCGCTTGGGTCTGCCTTTTTAACCCCCTCAGCCGTCTTCGACGGCAGCTCCCCCAAGGGGGAGCCATAACCTGCAAAGCCGGGTGCTTTGTCAGGATATCTTCTTATATTACGCTCAAAATAACGCCCGAGACGCAGGGCAGGGACTTTCTCCCGTCGCTTCTCAGGCGTATTACGTTTGTCAGTACAGCACTGCCGGCTCAAACTTCTCTTGCCACATCTTTTTCAGGACCTGCAGATCCTCCAGGAATTCCGCCGGCGACTGCTTTTCGCTTTTATCCATCGTTTCGGCGACTTCCAGCTCAAATACCACGCTGCTATAGTGCGCCCAGTCCTTAGTCAGCTTGGCATTGACGCAGGTGTTCATCTGCTTTGTAAAGTTAAAACGGTTGACGGCGGCAGCTATGTCGGCGGCGATGTCCACCAGCACCCTGCCGTTTGCGCGGTTATGGATGAGGTAAACGCCGCCTGTCTGCGTCTGCGCGCGCTCCTTATAGGCGTTGATCAGCCGCTTTTTCGTTTCCTTGTCCGTCATTTAATACCCCATCTCCTTCAAAAGCGCCGAGAGGCGCCGCAACCGCTCACTGAGCAGCTCGTCGTCCTTTTCCAAAGCGTC
Organism: Sporobacter termitidis; assembly: GCA_029267955.1. Classification (GTDB taxonomy): domain Bacteria; phylum Bacillota; class Clostridia; order Oscillospirales; family Oscillospiraceae; genus Sporobacter; species Sporobacter termitidis_A. The sequence goes on from JAJUHI010000110.1 coordinate 5,028, forward strand.
CCGAAAGAGCCGGATGTCCTCGTCGATCATCGGGTTGTCGGTGCAGACGGAAACGTCCAGCGCGCCGCCCTGCAGGGCGATCCGGTCGATGACGGGCTTCTCCTCGTCATACAGCTTCGGATAGCGGTACGCCTCCTGCATGTAGCGCTTGGCCCGGCAGACGAAAATCGCCAGGTCCAGGACCCGGTGCAGGGGCAGCTCCTCCGACTGGCGGGACCATTTTTCTCCCGTGTACCGCCAGACTTTGGCTGACACATCCACGCGGCCCCGGTCGTTCCACTGGGCAAGGCCAACGGAGAGCCCCTTGGCGTCCGATGCTCCGGCATACCGCCCGTCGATTTTATCATAATCCTCCGACACGATAACCGGCTTGTGCTTCAGTGTGGTCGGGATTTTCACAGTTTTCACTCCAAACAGTAAATTAGTATTTTACTAGTTGAGTATACAATATTACAACCCCTTTGTCAAGGACGGCAGCGCAGCAGGGACGCCGAGGACGGCGTCCCTCTACGTACACAGGCGCCGCCACGGCCTCTTGCCTCCCTCTTGAGGGAGGTGGCATTTGCGTAGCAAATGCCGGAGGGAGTTACCTGCGCAGCGCAGTTACGAACGGCAAGGGCACAGAGCCCTTGCCCTACCATATCCGGCATTCCTGCACCATATGTCTTTCCCGCGAAGGCGGGAATCCACGGGCGCTTACGCGCCTCAATCCTCAGTCGCCTGCGGCGACAGCTCCTTTCAAAAGGAGCCTTTGGAGACGGATGGTATTGCAGGCGGTGCGCCGAGGTTAATGCGCCGGCACGGCACTATGCACCCTACGGGCCGACAACAAACAAAAAATGCCTGATCCCTCGGCAGGAGCAAGCCCCTGCCCTACTGTCTCAGGCATTTTTCATGCATATAAATGTTTTTGCTATATGTATTTTCCCGGCATTCTAGCTCGCGGGGACATAACCCTCGTGTTCCACAAGCTTCTGGCCTTCCTCCGTGACCATCCACTCGTACAGCACCCTCTCCGGGCTGTCCGCCGGCGCGTCAGCGCGGATAACGGCGTAGAAATCGTTGACAAAGGGATACGCGCCGGAACGGATGGTCTCCGTGGAGGGTTCGACGCCGTCGACGGCCATCAGGCGGATATTCTCGTCCATCTTCATGCGGGTGACGTAGTAATACACGTTATAGCCGATGGCGTGCTCGGCGCCGTCATAGACGGCCACCGCGTCAACCAAACCGCCCATCTCGCCGATGACAAATTCCGAGGGCGCTTTGGCCATGGGCGTGCCCTTCATCACCAGCTTGTTCATCATGGTCTGGCTGCCGGACATCAGCTGCCGCTGGTACGCCAGGATTTCAGCGTCCGGTCCGCCGACATCCTTCCAGTTGGTTATCTCACCGGAATAAATCGCCACGAGCTGTTCCGGCGTCAGGCTTTCGACGGGGTTCTTTTTGTTGACAAGAAACACCAGCGCGTCCTTCCCGATGGGGGCCATCTCCAGCTTGACGCCGCGGGACTCGGCGTAGTCCAAAGTGGCCGGCGCCGGGGCGTAGACCAGGAGTATGTCAACTTCGCCTTCTATGAGCTTGTTATAGGCGTTGTCGGTGCCGGAGACCTTGATATCGTCCTCCCGCGGAATACCCAGGAGCACCGAGCGCACCGCGGAAATGAGCGGTATCGTGGCCGTGGACCCGTCGATACTGGGCATGTTCTCCTGTGTGAACTGGAAGGCCACCGCCGTCTCCGAGGGCGGCGGGCTCAGGGTGGTATCGGCGGGCGGCGTACCCGTCTCTGAAGGACTTGCGGAGGGCGTGCCCGTCTCAGCCGGCCCGCAGGCGGCCATGAGGGCAATCAGGAGAATAATTGCGATTAGTGTAGGGCGCCTTTTCATCAGTTTTCACCTCAGTCGTTTAAGTAATCCAATATTGGCACTTTGATAATCCAATTCCCCTTTTCATCCAGCAGCCCGGCATACGTGTCCTGCCGGACCAGATAATAGCCCTCAAAGGGCCGTATCTCCCTGTAAACCTCCGGTAATACCCGATTCCCGTCCCGGTCGTACAGAGTCCAATACGAGCTGTCGGTACCGTCGCGGATCGTCGAGGTCCCCGCGCGGACATAGATGTATCCGTCCCGGTACTCATCGGCCTGCCCGTCAAAAGGCCCCGCCGCCGTCCGGTTGTCAGGACCGACAATAAACCATGTCTCGCCGCCTCTGTTTGTCAGCGCAAAACTGCCGTTTTCCAGATATACGGCATAAGCCGCGTCGGGGAAGCTCTGCGCCTCGCCGTCCCGGTAGATGACAACGCCGCCGGCGCCTTGAGAGGAGTAGGTTCTCTGCGAGGAATCCGGATTCTCCCAGGGCGTCTGGGCGCCGGTTTTCGGGTCTAAAGCAAAGGTCCCCTCGGCCGTATCCAGCAC
>JAJUHI010000111.1 GCA_029267955.1 Sporobacter termitidis
CTGCAGATTCGCAATCGGCGTCCGCAGCTCATGGGCCACGTCGGCCGTCAGGCGCTTTCTGAGGGCTTCCTGCCTGCCGAGGTTCTCCGCCAGCGTGCTGATGGACGCCGTCAACTCGGCGATTTCCCGGGTGTTGGCGGCTTCGTCGATTCTGCCGTCGTAGTTGCCCTGGGAGATCTGCTCCGTCTTCCGGATCACCCTGGAAATCGGGCCAGACAGCCTTTTGGCCGTGTACGTCCCGATGACGATGGAGATTGCCGCCGTGACGCCTGATGCCAGCAGCAGAAGCCTGTTGAGCGTGTTTAAAAACAGCAGGTCGTTATCCGAATAAAAATACGGGCCGTAATACCCGATGGTCACCGTAACGGCCGTCAGGCCAGCCTGAATCCTGTAGGTGCTTTCCGTATAACCGCCCTGAAAATCCCCGTACTGCTTTTCCATGTTGCTGGCCATGCTCTGCAGCATTTCTACGCAAAAGCCCTCGTTATGCTGCAAGGCGTCCCACATCACCTTGCCGTCGCCGTCCACAACGCGGAGGATCAACCCGTTTTCAAGGACGCTGACGCCGAGCTTCTCAATGGCGGCGACATCCCACTTCCCCGTGGATTTGTCATAATACTCCCGGAGCATTGAAACAACGGCTTCTTTTTCCCGCTCCAACTGGTCGATGACGTACTTTTTAAACTGTCTCTCAAGAATGATGTTGGCCAGCACCGCGACGATCAGAAACGACAGGAGCGATATGAAAAGAAATGACAGTGTGAGCTTCAGCCTGAGCGTGGCGCGCATTATTTCACCCCGAACTTGTACCCGGTGCCGTGCACGGTCAAAATGTATACCGGCGTTTTGCTGTTATCCTCTATCTTCTGCCGGAGGTTTTTAATATGCGTATCGATAATCCTGTCATAGCCGTCAAAGTCATATTTCAGCGCCTGGCTGATGAGCTCCTCCCGCGTGTAGACCCGGAAGGGGTGCTTGGCCATGACGAGCAGAATATTAAACTCGTTCGGCGTCAGGGAGACCGGCGCGCCCCGCTTATAAACTTCACGCTGCCGGACGCGAATGACAAGATCGCCGTCATTAAAGCGTAGTTCCTCCGTCAGCGGCTCGTCGCCGGCCGCTCTTCTCAAAACAGCTTCGACACGCGCCATCAGCTGCCTCGGGCTGAAGGGCTTTGTCAGGTAATCGTCCGCGCCCAGACCAAGCCCCTTGATGATGTCTTCCTCTTCGATCTTCGCCGTGAGCATGATGATCGGCACGCGGGAGGTCTTTCTGATCTCCCTGCAAATATCCTCTCCCGACACGTCCGGCAGCATCAGATCCAAAATGACAAGGGACGGCAAGTGTTTTTCAAAGAGCCTCAAGGCGTCGTTTCCGTTATGCGCGCAGATCGCCCGGTACCCCGACTTCTCAAGGTACGACCGCACGACCTCCGCAATCTTGGGCTCGTCGTCAACAACTAGTATTGTCTTTGCCGCCATTTAAGCTCCCCTTGCCTATCTTTTCCAATCCTTAAAGTAAGCCGCGAATTGCTCCAGGTAACTTGCGGAGATGGTGATAACCTCTCCGTCATCGGTTTTGCCGTCTTCCAAAATGGGCACCGGATTGCAGCCGTTCTTCTCTTTTTCGATCTGGCTGATTAAAAAGCGGTTGCCGCAGTTCTGGCAGACCATTTCGCCGCCTTCCTGCACGTAGTAGCCCCGGCCTGAATCGTAGCAAACCTGGCAGGTGTTCAGGGCGGTCCGGATTGTGCCGTCCGGCGCTTTCACGGCAAAAATCTCCATCTCCGTGCCGCCCGACTTATATGGAATAAAGGTTGCTTTTTCCGTTATCTCGCTCTTTGTGATGACGATATCGCCGCCCTTTTGCGACGCCTCCGGGCCGCCTTTGTCAGCAGACCCCGACATCAGCTTTATGACGATCAGTATGGCCGCGATGACGACAAGAATACCGAGGCCGGTATAGATGCTGTTTTTCTCCTTTTTGCCCGCTTTGCTTTTGCCGGCGTTCTTCCTTGCTTGACTCATGACTGACACTCCTTCAATTGTTTGCGCCTAACATACCATTCTCTTGTGAAGATCATATGAAGACAAAAACCCATGTGATGATGAACAAGGTCTTCGGTCATGAGGACAAGCACATATTCTACATTAATTATATATGAATTGTATGTAACGGCAAGATCAATTTCATCATATAATAGTATTTTTGCGATTTACGCGGCACCGGGGCCGCGTTTTTTTATCCGTACGAAGGCCAAAAAGACGGCGCATCTTCATAAGATCTACAAATCTGTGTGGTAAACCGGTAGTACGAACAGCGCTAGAATAGAGGACGGCTCATGGAAACTATAAAAACTGTTAAGCTCAACATCGGCGGCATGACCTGCGTCAGCTGTCAGAACAAGATCGAGAAAAAGCTCCGCCAGACAGCCGGCGTTCTGGAGGCGGCTGTCAGCTACGGCAAGGGTACCGCGGTTGTTACCTACGACACGGAAATAGTCTCCCTCGACGAGATCAAGGCCATCATCCGAAAGCTGGATTATGAGGTCCTGCCGGACCGTCAGCCGCAGTCAGACAGCACCCGCATCATCGGCATTCTCATCATCGTTGCCGCGCTGTATATGCTGATCCAGCAATTCGGCTTGACCCAGCTGTTTAACGCCTTCCCCCTGGCCGAGGCCGGCATGGGCTACGGCATGCTCTTTGTCATCGGACTGATTACCTCCGTCCATTGCATCGCCATGTGCGGCGGCATCAACCTGTCTCAGTGCATCCCGCAGTCCGCTGTTGACGGCGGCAAAAAAAGCGCCGCGCTGCGGCCCAGTATCCTGTATAACCTGGGGCGGGTCATCTCCTATACGGCTGTCGGCGCCATTGTTGGCGCACTTGGCTCCGTTATCAGCTTTTCCGGCGCGTTTAAGGGCATCATCCAGCTGTTGGCCGGCGTTTTCATGGTGATCATGGGGCTCAATATGCTGGGCGTCTTCCCGTGGCTCCGGCGGCTTAATCCCCGTATGCCGAAAATTTTCGCACGGAAGATTCAGTCTGAAAAGGCCGAAAGCAAGAGCCCCCTGTATGTCGGTTTGCTCAACGGATTAATGCCCTGCGGCCCGCTGCAGGCCATGCAGCTGTACGCGCTCTCCACAGGGAGCCCTGTCCAAGGCGCGCTGTCCATGCTGGTGTTCAGCCTGGGCACGGTGCCGCTGATGTTCGGGCTGGGGGCGCTCAGCTCTATTTTGAGCAAAAAATTTACGCGCAAGGTCATGACCGCCGGCGCCGTACTGGTTGTTGTCCTGGGCCTGTCCATGTTCACGCAGGGGTGGAGTTTGTCGGGCTTCTCGCTCTCTTCGCTGCTACCCCAGCCCGCCGCGCCTTCTTTAAACGCCGGTACCGATATCAAGATTGTCGACGGGGTCCAGATTGTCAACTCCACTCTTTCCTCCGGCAGGTACCCGGCAATCACCGTACAGGCCGGCATCCCCGTCAAATGGACAATAGACGCCCCCCAGGGCAGCATTAACGGCTGCAACAACAGGCTGTTCATCCCGGAATACGGTATCGAGCACACATTTAAGCCTGGCGAGAACATTATTGAATTTACGCCGCTGGAAACTGGCAAATTCCCCTATAGCTGCTGGATGGGGATGATCCGCAGCTCGATCACCGTCGTGGCGGCCGGTTCGGATGCGACCGATGCCGGTTCCCCGGAAAGCGGCGGCGCGGAAGAAGCTCCCGCCGGCGGCGATACCGGCTCGGATATATCAGTACCGGTTGCGGCCGGCGTCAAAATCCCCACAGACACCATCGTGCTGGCTGAAATCGGCGACGACGGGACACAGCGGGTCCGTGTTGAAATAACGGACGACGGCATCAGCCCCGCGGTCATCGTCATGCAGGCGGGTATTGACACGCAATGGGTTGTCGAGAATAACTCCACAAGACCGGGCGACGATATACTTGTCGTCCCCGCCTACATCGCGCTGGTGCCTCTAACGGACGGCGACAACACGTTAACCCTGACCCCCGCTGACAGCTTTGAATATTCCACCACGAATTTTGATTCCTTTGGTTACGTCAAGGTGGTTGACGATCTGGCCAACATCGACCTCGAGGCGATTAAAGAAGAAGTCGGCAGCTTTGAACCGCTTATTTATCCGCCCTCTTACTTTTATGATCAGCAAACCAGCTCCGCCGGCGGCGGCAGTTCCGGCCCAAGCTGCCACTGAATGAATCCAAATCAGAACTGGAGTGAACATATGGAAATTCTGCTGAGCCACTGGCATTGCATCCTCCCCGCCGCAGCGATCATCATCGGCGCGGTACTGCTAAGCCGCAATAAAAAATCAGACCATAACAACGACTGATACAACAACACCCGTGTATCGAAACCGGACAGCGCTTTCATACACGGGTGTTTTTAAAGAGTCAGACATTCAGAATACTATATACGAATTTAAGACAAAAACTCAGCGCTAATTTGCGCTCAGCGTCATCGAACAGGAAATCTCCTGATTATTGTCCCGCATGTAGGCGCTGCCCCAGTCATACATCGCCAGCAGGATCGGCTTTAAGCTCCTCCCGAGCTCGGTCAGGGAGTACTCCACCTTCGGCGGAACGACGGGGTAAACCGTCCGATGGACCAAACCGTCGCTTTCAAGCTCGCGGAGCTGCTGGGTCAGCATTTTGGGCGTCGCCTGGGGAATGAGTTTTTGCAGCTCGCCGTGCCGCATGGCGCCGTTCATCAAATGCCACAGTATCAGGGATTTATATTTCCCGCCGATGAGGCGGAGCGTCGTGTCAACAGGGCAATGAAGGCCCGAGCAATTGCAGTTTGACATGCGGGATCTCCTTACTATCCTTTTGGGTAGTATATCACAATATAGTGCATACTTGTTTTATTGACTGTTATTGATATAATGATAGCATGACGGACAGAAAGCGTCAAGTGTCAAGACGATTACCTGCAGAGGTGACAATTATGGAAAGTCAAGTTTTAAATATCAAGGGAATGACCTGCGCCGCCTGTGCCCAGCGGATTGAGAAATCCGTCCGCAAACTGTCGGGCGTTGCGCAGGCCTCCGTGAATCTCGCCAGCGAAAAGCTGTTCGTGGAATTTGACGGCAATAGCCTTCAGCTTAATGATATTAAGGACGCGGTCACAAAGCTCGGCTATCAGGTGGCTGAAAAGAGAGATTTTAGCAGCGTCACCATCCCCGTCGGCGGCATGACCTGCGCCGCCTGCGCCCAGCGGGTGGAAAAAGCCATAAAAAAACTGGACGGCGTGGAGAGCGTGACGGTCAATTTCGCCACGGAAAAGGCGTCGGTGTCCTATGACCCGCAAAAGGTGCGTGTCTCCGCCATTAAAGAAGCGATTGAAAAAGCCGGCTACAAACCGCTGGAGATCTCCAAAACGGATGCCGCCGACGAGGACAGGGCCCGCAAGCAGAAGGAAATCCGCACAATGTGGAAGAAGTTTATTGTCGCCGCCGTCTTTGCGCTGCCGCTTCTGTACATTGCCATGGCGCCCATGATCAAATTCGTGGCGCTGCCCTTCCCCGCCGGGCTTGATCCCATGAGGTACCCGCTCATCTACGGCCTTATTGAACTCCTCCTTGTCATCCCCGTCATCGGCGTGGGGTATAGGTTCTATGTTGTCGGGTTTAAGGCCCTCATCAAACGGAGCCCCAATATGGACTCCCTGATCGCCATTGGGACAACGGCCGCGGTGGTTTACAGCACCTATAATGTCATCCAGATCGCGCGGGGCGATTCTATGGCTGTCGAATCGCTGTACTATGAAACGGCCGGCGTCATCATCACCCTCATCCTGCTCGGTAAAACCCTGGAAGCCGTGTCGAAAGGCCGTACCAGCGAGGCCATCAAGAAGCTGATGGGGCTTGCGCCAAAAACGGCAATCGTTCTCGTGGACGGCGTTGAAAAGGAAATCCCCGTTGACGAGGTTGAAATCGGCGATATTATCGTAGTGAAGCCCGGCGCGAAGATTCCCGTTGACGGCACCGTGCTGGAGGGCCATACCGCCATCGACGAGTCCATGCTGACGGGCGAGAGCATGCCTGTGGATAAAAAAGCGGGCGACGCGGTTTACGCCGCTTCTCTGAACACCAACGGCACCATTAGGTTCCGGGCGGAAAAGATCGGCAGCGACACGGCCCTGGCTCAGATTATCAAGCTGGTGGAGGACGCCCAGGGCAGCAAGGCGCCCATTGCGAAAATGGCCGACATCGTCTCCGGCTACTTTGTACCCATCGTCTGCCTCATCGCGGTACTGGCGGGAATCGCCTGGTATATCGGAACGGGCAATGTTGAGTTTTCGCTCACCATCTTTATCGCCGTCCTGGTGATCGCCTGCCCGTGCGCCCTTGGCCTGGCAACGCCCACCGCCATCATGGTGGGCACCGGCAAGGGGGCCGAGAACGGCATCCTGATCAAAGGCGGCGAGGCGCTGGAGACAGCCCATAAAATCAACACCATCGTCTTTGACAAAACCGGCACGATAACCGAAGGCAAGCCCACCGTGACGGACGTTATCACAGCGGAAGGCGTGGATGGGAAAATGCTCCTTCAGATCACGGCCTCCGCGGAAAAAGGCTCCGAGCATCCGCTGGGGCAGGCCATCGTCCAGGGCGCCCAGGAAAAGGGGTACGACCTCATCAAGGTAGACGATTTTAAAGCCATCACAGGGCGCGGTATTGAGGCCCTTATCAACGGGCAGACAGTCCTCGCCGGCAACCGCAAGCTGATGGACGAAGCCCATATCTCCCTAAATGAGCTCGAAGCGGAAAGCGACCGGCTGGCGGAAGAGGGCAAAACGCCGATGTACGTATCCATCGACGGCAGGCTGGCCGGCATTATCGCCGTGGCGGATGTTGTGAAAGCGTCCAGCCGCGCCGCCATCGAGAGCCTGCACAAGATGGGCATCCAGGTGGCGATGATTACGGGCGACAACAAGAAAACCGCCGCCGCCATCGCGCGCCAGGTGGGTATCGACAAGGTGTTGGCCGAGGTCCTGCCGCAGGATAAGTCCAGCGAGGTGAAAAAGCTGCAGGAGGAGGGCCGCAAGGTCGCCATGGTCGGCGACGGCATCAACGACGCACCGGCGCTGGCCCAGGCCGATATCGGCATCGCCATCGGCTCCGGTACGGACGTGGCGATGGAGTCGGCAGACATCGTGCTCATGCGTTCCGATCTCATGGATGTGCCCACCGCCATCGATCTCAGCAAGAAAACCATCCGAAACATCAAGCAAAATCTCTTCTGGGCGTTTGCCTACAACGTCATAGGCATCCCCATTGCCGCCGGTGTGCTCCACCTGTTCGGCGGCCCGCTGCTCAATCCGATTTTCGCCGCCGCCGCCATGAGC
>JAJUHI010000112.1 GCA_029267955.1 Sporobacter termitidis
GAGGCCGTGTCGGCGGGACTGTCCGACTTTACGGGCGCGATGCGCCGCTTTGAATACAAGGGCAGCCTCAACGGCGCAAAAATCTACGACGATTACGCCCATCATCCCCTGGAGCTCCAGTCCCTGCTGGACGCCGCCGGCACCCTGGGGTATAACCGGGTGATTCTGGCGTTCCAGCCCCACACATACAGCCGGACGAAGGCGCTGTTTGACGATTTTGCCGCGGAGCTGCGGCGCGCCGACCTCGTCTTTCTGGCGGAAATCTTTGCCGCCCGCGAGCAGAACACCATCGGCATCTCCTCGGGCGAGCTGGCCGACGCGGTCCCCGGGGCCGTCTTCTGCCCCACCTTTGAGGATATGGCGCGGCGGATCGCCGCCGTGGCCCGGGAGGGCGATCTTATCCTGACGGTGGGCGCCGGCGACATTTACAAGGTCGGCGAGCAGCTGGCCGTCCAGGGCCGCCGCCAAGACGCCGTCTGACGGCGGCGTGGAGAAAGGCCCGACGGTTTTCGAAAGGTTGACATGGATATGAGTGAACCCGACGATAACAAGCAGCCAAGCAGACACGATATCGGCACGCGCCGCCAACAACAGGCGGGCATCTCCGGCAAGGGCGCCGGCATGACGGCCGAGAGCCGCACGGCTTCGAAACGCGGCACAACGCTGACAGGCAGCGCAGCACAGGCAAGCAGCGCAACGCAGATAAACAGCGTCGCGCAGAAAAGCAGCACAACGCAGGTAAACAGCGTCGCGCCGCGCAGACAAGGGGCGCAGATAACGACGACAACCCGGGCAAGCGCCGGCGTCAAGTCCGGCGCCGTCTCCCTGCGGCCGGGCCGCCGCCCAACGCAGGCAAGCAGCGCCGCGCAGGCCGGCAGCATCGCGTCCATCAGCGCAGTATCCGAGGGTAAAAAAGCCAGAACGCCGCGCGCAAAAGACGCGGCGGCGCAAACAGCGCCGGCGCGGCGCGCCCGCTCCCGCTCCCAAACAGACCAGAGCGGCAGCGCCGGGACAGCCCCCGCCGGCTTTTTGGATTTGGTCATGCGGCGTCTTAACGCTCCCCGACGGCAGCAGCCAACCGGGACCGCAAAGAAAAACCGGCGCTTTATCATAGCGGCGAGAAGGCTGACGGCGTTTGCCCACCGTCTGATAAGCGCCGCGGCGGAGGGTCTGGCCGCCCGGTATGACGCGGTTATCCCGGTTTCCGTCATCGGCGGGCTTATCGGCATGCTGGCCGGGACGCTCCCCGCCGCCGTCTGGGTGCTGCTGTTCGGCTCCTCCTTCCCGCCCCTGTACGCGCTGATGCCGCTGCTGATCTGGCTTGCGATTAAGGCTTTCAAGGGCCTGACGGGCCGGGGCGGCGTGATTACCACCGCCGTTTTCTCCCTTTTTGGGCTGTATCTCACGCTTTTATCCTGCCAAGCGGCGGACCATATCCTCCGTTTCCGGATGTCCGTTTTCGACCTGCCGCTGGTGACGGCGGCCATGATCGGCCGACGCGGCATGCTGCCGGGCCCCGTCCTGTCCTCGGCGATTGTCTACCCTGTCATTTTTACAGCTTTAGGGCTGTTTCTGGCCTACGAGCTGTTTATGCACGGCGCGCACAGCGCGCCCAGCATGCACAGCACGCACGGCGTGCTGGGAGAAAAAAACGCAAGGACAAGTAGGGGCGATTATCAATCGCCCGCCGTTTTGCAACAACCTCGTTATCAAAGGGTTTTATAAAAGGTTCACGCCTATACAACAACCGCCCCCGAAACGTTTGACGGACGTTCCGGGGGCGGCTATGTTATCATTACCGGTTAAGTTTCTCGCCGGTTGACCTTGAAGATAAACAGCATCATCAGGATGAAATAGGCCACGCACAGCCCCAGGGTGACAAAGGCCATGAGATCGGATTTGTTGGCAAGGCCGATGAAAACCAGCATCGGCGCGCCCAGGATGATGGCGAAGCTGGAGCCGGTAATCAGATTGTTGGCCGCCGGGGTCTCCAGCTTCGGGTCAATCTCCCGCAACAGCAGGATGCCGGAGCTGATGGTGCCGGTCATCATGCCGTACATGGACATCAGCCCCTCGTAAAAATAGCCCTTATACACGTGCCGGCAGACCCAGACGAGATAAACCCACGTGACCACGCCGCCGAGGACGGCCATGAGGATAAAGGGCAGCCAGAGGCCGCGCAGCTCTTCAAATTTAATGGAGGCGATGCCCGCCACGATCATCGCGTCGAAGAAGAAGCCCGACAGCCGCGACAGGAGATAGTTGTTCTGGTACTGGCGCGTCATCAGCCGGACGCTTTTCAGGTTTTTCATGATGACCCGGGTCACTATCGCCAGGGCGGAACCGATGATAAAGTTAAAGCCCCATATCAGCGTATTGAGCATTTCTCCCACGGCCGGCAGGAATGATGCCAGCGCCGAGGTGATGCCCCAGCTGACCAGATAGGTGGCCAGATAGACCAGCAGCACCAGCGCCACCTGAATCGAGAATTTATCCACCGATTCCGACACGGGGATTTCGTTTTCATCCTCAAACTTGTCCACAATGGCCGGGCCAAGCTGCTCGTCGCCGGCAACCTTCTTGATCTTGCCCTTTTTGGCCAGGATGTTCATGGCGATCACGCCGACGATGCACGCGCACAAAAATCCGGCCGCGGCCAGGGACAGGCCGAAGCTGCGCCCGCCTATAAAGCCGGAGGCCTCGTATGTTGAACCGACGTTGTTGGCCTGCCCGGGGCCCTGTCCGTAGCCCATGGGCAACAGGATGCCGGCCGCCTTGAACATGCCCGGCATGACGGTATAGGCAAGGCCCAGGGAGATAACGAGCCCTAAAATGGCTTGAATCAGATAGGAGCCGACGATAATCGCGCCGCTTTTCGGCGCGGCCAGGCTGCCCTTGGTCTGGGCCAGCTTGTCCGGTATCCGAAGGCTCATGGCGATAAACCCCAGGGCGATGCCGTGATAAATCAGCATTTCCATAAACTGCACGTCAAAATCAAATAGCCCTACGGACCGGACCAGCAGCAGAATAAAGCCGCCGAGCACGGCGGTGGGCATCAGGCTGTTGCGGATGAAGGCGACCTTCCGCCGCAGCAGGTTTGACAGCAGGATGACGACCGCGATGACGCCGAACTGGATGATTACGTTCCACAGGGCCGCGTTGGCGTTTGAATAGTCCATATCTTCCCCTCCGATGTGTTATCTCTGTATAAAACCAAACGCCTTACAGCGTGGCCGCGTTCGGCCTGGCGCCCATCAGGCTCCCGGTCAGAAGCTGATAAAGCGTCAGGTATTTCCGGCCGCTTCTCAAAACGGCGGATTTGATTTCGTAGTTGACGCCCTCGGCGGAAAAGACAATCGTCCCCGCCCCGTAAACGCCCATCTGATACAGCTTCTCCAGGGGCACGGAGAAATCGCCCAGCTCGAACCTGTCTCTATACAGCCTCATCGTCCCCTGGGCAATTAAGGTTTCGCTGTGGTCGGCGCCTATCCGGTAAAGGCTCTGGCCGTGGTCCTGCAGAATGGGGCCGTCCCCCGCGCTTTTGACATAGGCGGCTAAAAAAGCGTTCTGCCATTTGTCCCACTGGGTAATCGTCTCAAAGGGCAGGTTCTCTCCCTGGAAAAACCCGTATTCGTTATACGTCACCGACAGGCCGCACTCACAGTAAAAGGTGTCCCCCCGGCTGTGCATCGTGGCGATCCCGCAGCAGGACGGGCAGGTGTAAAGCGCCATCTCCAGATGCTCCGCCAGATTTTTGCCCCGGTAGGCTACCGGATTTAATCGCTGCGCCTGATAGGCGTCCTCCTCAATATCCCGGCTGATCATCCCGGTCAGCGCCTCATCGGTCATCCCGCGCAGCTGCTCCGGCGTGTAAACGCCCACCACCCTGCCGTGCATCCTGCCCCGCCGGACCGTGGCGCTCCAACGGGGGCTGGACAGATATCCGCCGGATATCCGGTACGTGACCAGCGTGGCCTTTGCGGCCTTGATCAGCCGCGCCGTCGTCGGGTGCAGCGGGAGCGTTGTCCCGTCCCAGGATTTGTCGCCCTCGGCGAAAAGGCCCACGTTGGATTTGCGTTTTAGGGCGCGGAGGATGTTCATGGCCGAAACCGTATCGGTGGAGCCCTTGATGCGCGGGATGGGCGCCACCAGCCAGACCAGCAGCTTTGTCACGACGCCCTTGCGGAATAAATGCTCGCTGGCCACAAAATACATCTGCTGCTTAAAGCTGCAGCCCACCATCAGCGGGTCCAGGTCGGTGACATGGTTTGAAATCAGCAGAAAAGGGCCTGGTATCCTGCCGGCCTGCTCGCAGGAATAATTATATTTAATCTTTAAAAATACAGACGCCGGAAAGCGCAGTATTCTCCATATGATCCGATGCCTTAAGTTCCCCACAATACCGCCTTCCTTCCGGCCATACCGACAAATTTCATGGTGTGATTATGCTTCCCCGTTTACCGTCCGGCAGCACATCATTAATATTCGCAGTTTTTTATCTCTCAATCATGCGCAGGCCGCCACCGCCGACAGGGCCTGCCTGGCCAGTTCTTCGGCATCCTCCGGTTCGATGGCAAAAACAATGGCGGCCAGATTCAGCTTGATAACCGCCTCCGGCGACTGTCTTAAGTCCACTTGCGCGTCGGTAACAGAGTAAACATCGACGGTTGTGGTCTCACAGGAGACCTTGATGTGCCCCACGATGCCGCCCATGGCAGCAACGGTCCGGGCCATCCCGCCCAGCTGGGCCTGCACCTCCGCCTTGACGCGGGCCGCGTCGCCCCGCAGCGTCAGCTGCCCGGAAACAACGCGGGCGTCATCGTGCACATGGCACACAACCCGGAGCGCCCCAATCTCGTCGGCGGCGGGCTGCCCATGATGATGCTCATGGTCATGGCCGCCGCACGCGCCGCAGGTGTAGTTCTCCCCGTGGTCATCGTCCCGTTTAACATGATGTAAATCGCTCATTTAATCTCCCCCGTTCCCGCGACGGCCTGCCAGACCTCCGTCGCTACCGGCGACAGCGCCGATATCCGTTTTATAACGGCTTTTGGTTCAAACAGCAGGATATCCCGCTCGATTTTATTGAGCGCGTCCTCATCAACCAGGTCGGTTTTATTGATCAATACGGCGTCGGACCCGATAATCTGTCCGCGCAGCAGGTTGCTCATCGGTATTAAGAGCCGCCGCCACCGGGCCGCGTCCGCCAGGACGACGATGCGGGAATCGTAGCCCACGGCGTTCTTCAGGTTCTCCTGCATGCTCTTCGGATAGGCAATCCCCGTGGTTTCAATAATGAGCCACTCGGGGTCCAGCTCCTTTTTGATTCTCACGGCGGCGGAGACAAGCTCGCCGGATACCGTGCAGCAGGCGCAGCCGGAAAACAGGTTATCCACGCGGAAGCCGCCGCCCCGGAGGTACTTATCGTCAATGCCGACCTCGCCCACCTCGTTTTCCAGGATGACCACCTTGTTGTCCCGCGCCGGCCCGGCATGCTCAACCAGGTACCGCGCCAGCTGCAGCAGCGCCGTGGTCTTGCCCGAGCCGAGAAAGCCGCCCAAAATTATAATTTTCATAACAGCCGCTGCTCCCCTTCAAGGGAGAACCTTGGATTTTTCGGCCAAAAGGCCGGATTTTATGGGAAGATTATATCGGGTTGATGCTGCAATTGCAAGGAAATATTGCGGTTTATGGATAAAGTAAAGCCGCCGCGACTTCCGTCGCAGCGGCTTTCCGCCGACTTGGCAAACTCACGCCGGCAGGTTGTCCTCCTGAAGCTGCATGGCGCGCGTCAGGGCGGCGTAGCGCCCGTTTTGCTCCATGAGCTGCTCGTGGGTCCCGCGTTCGACGATTTTGCCGTCGTCCACCACCAGAATCAGGTCGGCCCGGCGAATGGTGGACAGACGGTGGGCGATGATAAAGGAGGTGCGGCCCTTTAAGATGTTGGAGATCGCCTTTTGGATCAGCTGCTCCGTCTCCGTGTCGATGCTGGAGGTGGCTTCGTCCAGCACGAATATCGGCGGGTCGGCCAGAACGGCCCGGGCAAAGGAAATCAGCTGCTTTTCGCCGGTGGACAGCCGGTCGCCCCCCTCGCCCACCTCCGTGTCAAACCCGTTTTCAAGCTTCGCGGCCACCACATCGGCCGACACCAGCCGGGCCGCGGCCAGGATTTCCTCGTCGGTTGCGTCCAGCCGGCCGTAGCGGATGTTGTCCTTCACCGTGCCGGAAAACAGGTGCGGGTCCTGCAGGACGTAGCCCAGGGCGGAATGCAGCCATAGCTGGCTGCGTTCCCGGTAGTCCCGCCCGTCGATGAGCACGCGGCCCCGGGTGGGCTCATAGAAGCGGCAGGCCAGGTTCACCAATGTCGATTTGCCGGCGCCGGTTTCTCCCACGATGGCCACCGTCGTCCCGGCGGGGATGTGCAGGTTGAAATCCTCCAGCACATACTCGTCGCCGTCGGGGTACTTAAACCACACGTGCTCAAAGGTGATATCGCCCCGGACAGGCTCCCAGTTTTCACGTTTCGGCTCGAAGGCGTCGCCGTATTTTGCGATGACCTCCGGCGTGTCCGTAATCGTTTTGGGCGCGTCCAGCAGCGCCGTCACCCGCTCGATGCCCACCTGGGCGGAGACCATTTCCGTAAAAATGCCCGCCGTCTGGACAACCGGCTCGATAATCCCCACGGCGTAGGAGATAAACGCGGCCAGGACGCCGTAGTCCAACAGGTTCTCCCGGACCAGGATGCCGCCCTGGTATAAGACGGCCCCCACGGCCACCGAGCCGCAGAAAAGGATCAGCGGCAGCAGGATGGACGAGAGCATGGCGCTCTTGACCGATTCCCGGTACATGGCCGCCGTCAGCCCGCCGAAGTCCTCCACGTTGCGGTCCTCGATGACCAGCGTCTTGGAGGCCTTCGCCCCGGTAATCCCCTCGTTGTACGCCCCGGTAATGCGGGAGTTGACGGCGCGGACCCGGCGGTTGACCGCCAGGATGCGTCTCTGGAAGAAGAGATTGATGACAACGATCAGGGGCACAACGGCCAGCAGCAAAAGCGCCAGCCGGACATTGACGGAAAACATGATCACCAGCGCGCAGAGAATGTAGCAGACATTCCAGGCAACCTGGGCCAAGCCCCAGGCGACCATGCCGCTGATGCGCTCCGTGTCGCTCATCACCCGGGCTAAAAGAAAGCCCACGGAGGTGGTGTTGTAAAAGGACAGCGGCAGCTCCTGCAGGTGCACAAAGCAGTCCCGCCGGAGCATCTTGCCCACGAACATCTCCACGGCGATGGACTGGCGGGAAAAGAGGATCACCGTCACGCCCTCAAAGACGATAAACGCCAGAAAGACAAGGGC
>JAJUHI010000113.1 GCA_029267955.1 Sporobacter termitidis
CTGCTGTCCTACTACCGGCTGCGCGTTGCCGAGCCGAGCCTCGCGCTGCGCATCAACAAGCATACGCCCGACCGCATCTGGGAGCTGGGCATCGCCTGCAGCAAGCGCTCGGGCGGGATACCGCAATTCAACAACGACGATATGATCATCCAGACGATGCTGGACAAGGGCGTGCCGCTGGAGGACGCCAGGCGCTACGCCGTTTTCGGATGCGTTGAACCGGCAATCAGCGGCAAAGAATGGTCCATGGCCGCCAATGGCGGCGGCTTCAACGGCGGCACCAGCCTGATTAACATCCTCCAGTACGTCATCCACGGCAACGTCAACCCGATGAACGGCGCGCCGGGGAAATACCCCTGCAAAAAGCTGTACGAATACGAGTCCTTCGAGGAGCTGAAGGCCGAGATGGAGCGGCAGATCAAACTCTACATCGACGACGCCGCCAGGGCCTTCCACCGGGCCGCCTTCACCTTTGACGTGGAGTGGCCGTGCCTTTCCGCCTCGGTTATGACCGAGGGCTGCTTGGAGTCCGGCAAGGACGTCACCTGGGGCGGCGCCAAGTACAACGGCATGGGCTCCATGTTCAGCGCCGTCGCCACGGTCACCGACAGCCTGATGACCATCAAGAAGCTCTGCTTTGACGATAAGACCGTGTCAACCCGCGAGCTGTATGACGCCCTGCGCGCCAACTGGGAGGGCTATGAACTGCTCCGCCTGCGTATCTTAAACGATGTGCCCTTCTACGGCAACGACAACGACGAGCCCGACGGGCTGATGCAGTGGTTTACAAACCTCTGGGCAGACTACTTCAACTCGCGGCCGGGCGTCAACAACGGCACGAACAACTGCGGGGCGCTGGACCTCTACTGGGTCTGGGGCGGTAAAATGACATGGGCGACGCCGGACGGCAGAAAAACGGGCGACCCGCTGTCGATCTCCAGCGACCCGCGTCAGGACGCCGTTAAGAACGGCCCCTTGGCCTATGTCAAGAGCGTTGCGAAACTGCCGTGGGATAAGATGCGCTGCGGCGGCGCCATTAACCTGCGCTTCGACGCCAACTCCGTCCGGGGCGAGGACGCCACCTCCAAGATACGCCGGCTCATCGAGTCCTACTTTGCCATGGGCGGCATCCAGTTCCACTTTACGGTGGCGGACACCGCCATTTTGCGCGCGGCCCAGAAGAATCCGCAGGATTACCAGGACCTCATCGTGCGGATCGCCGGCTTCTCCGCCTACTTCACGCATTTGCCCTTTGAAGATCAGGAAAACTACATCGCCAGATACGAGCTCGGCGTGTAATATAGTTTTCCGTTATAAAAGCAGATACCGCCGTGTAAAACGGCGGTATCTGCTTTCATTCCATCCGTCCTGTCATTCCCGCGCAGGCGGGAATCCACGGGTGCCGTGACGGCAATCCTCAGGCGCTTCGCGCCAGCTCCTTTCCAAAGGAGCCTTGGGAGACGAGGCCGGCTTTGCAAAGCAAAGCCCTTTGGAAGTAGGGCGGGCTGACCAAGGAACCTTCGGTTCCTTTTGCCTGCCGCTGATTTTAGATACGGAAAGCCTCGCAGAGTTTTCGCCGCGCACGGCGAAAAGAAAGTTCAATACGTCCTTTCCGGCGACATGTGCGTCGGAAAGGACACCACTCATGCAGGGAGCGGCTTAAGCGACCTGCATGCATCTTTTTTGTCGGCAAAGCCAGAATGGCTTTGTCGACAGTTCAAATATATGCCGCCGCTTTTAATGCGCTCATGGTGGCGTTGGCAATATTATCGCCCACATGGTGGCAGTCGCCGATAAGGAAAGCGGACGTCTCGGGGCAGCTGCGGCGGAGCGTGTCGGCCTCGTCGTGCTTCGGCGAAACGCCGATTGCCAAAAGCACCGTATCGGCGGGTATTTTTTTGCTCTGGTTTGTCTTCAGGTCGGTACACAGGATGCCGTCGTCCTCTACGGCGTCAAGCCTTGTGCCGAGCAGGACGGGGATCTCCAGCTCCCGAATCAGGTTCATCAAATCGTCAAAAGCGCCGCTGGCCGACGCCTGCAGACTCTGATAGCCGTCGAGCATCTCGATGACCGTTACATCCTTGCCTTCTTTTTTAAGATCGACGGCCGCCTCGATGCCCACCGCGCCGGCGCCGACGATGACAACCTTGTCGCCACAGGGCACCTCGTGGGCCTCGGCATGGGGCGCCCAATGGACGTGGGGCTTGTCGATCCCCGGCAGCTTCGGAATAATCGGGCGCGCGCCGATGGCGACGATCACCGCGTCGTAATTCTCCGCGTCCAATATATCCTTGGTGCATTCGGTGTTCAGGAGTATTTTCGCGCCCGACCGCGCGGCCAGGCGCTTGAGATACGCCACGTAGTCCGCCAAATCCTGTTTAAAGTCCGGCAGCGCGGCGTAATTTAAGGTTCCGCCCAGCCGCCCGGTTTTTTCATACAGCGTGACGTCGTGCCCTCTCTGGCATAAAACGTCCGCGGCGACAATACCCGCGGGCCCGCCGCCGATCACCGCAACCTTTTTCTTGACCGGCGCCGGGGGCACCTTGCCCAGCGGGAACTCCTGCTCGTTGCTCAAAAACGGGTTGACGGCGCAGTTGATCACCTTGCCCATGAGCCTGCTGCCGCAGTATTGGCAGCGCAGACAGGGGCGGTGCTCGTCTTCGCGGCCCTCGGCGTATTTTCTCGGCATTTCGGGGTCGGCCAGGAGCGGACGGCACATGGAGACAAAGTCCGCTTTCCCGCTCTTGATAATCTCCTCGGCGCGGGCGATGTTCATAATCGACCCCACCGTATTCACCAGCAGATCCGGGAAGGCCTTTTTGATTTTTTCGGCGTAGTGGACGTTATATTCCCGCTTCATCATATAGTTTTGATACCAATAGCGGAAATAGGCAAAATCGCCGTGCAGCCCCGCCGAAACGTGGAGGATGTCGATCTTGTCCTTGATCAGCTCGATAAACTTGAGCGTTTCGTCAAAGTGCATGCCCTTGGGGTGCATTTCATCGGCGGAAATGCGGAACTCGATGACAAAGTCTTCACCCACAAGCTCCCGCGTCCTGTCC
Source organism: Sporobacter termitidis (assembly GCA_029267955.1). Classification (GTDB taxonomy): domain Bacteria; phylum Bacillota; class Clostridia; order Oscillospirales; family Oscillospiraceae; genus Sporobacter; species Sporobacter termitidis_A. Next base: position 3,063 of record JAJUHI010000113.1, read on the forward strand.
AGGATTTCAATACAGAAGCGGACGCGGTTTTCCAGGCTCCCGCCGTACTCGTCCGTGCGGAAATTGTAGAGAGGGCTTGAAAACTGGTTGATCAAATTGCCGTGGCCGCCGTGAATCATGCACATTTTCATGCCCGCTTTTTTGGCCCGCAGAGCGCCCATGGCGTACTTTTCCACAGTTTCCTTGATTTTTTCCTTTGACATTTCGATTGTGGCATACGGCTCCCTGCCGTACTGCTTGGCGTGGTCGATCTGGCGCTGGGGTATATAGGAGGATGCGGAATACGGTCTGACGCCGGTCTTTTCAACGTTGGAATCCTGCCCGATATGATTGATTTCAAGGCAGGCGTGGGCGCCGAACCCCTCGCACATTTCAGAAAAGCGGCTCAAGGGCAAAATGCAGTCGTCGGAGCCGAGCTCCAGCTGGCGCTCCTCGTCGGCAGCCTCCTTGATGTCCACCATCACGTTGCCCACGTTGATGATCGCCGCGCCGCCGTAGGCGATCGACCTGTTTAGATCGATAAACTCCGGTGTGACACGGTTGTCTTTGCTGGCAAGATTCAGTGACGGCGGCGCCAGCTCAATACGGTTTTTAAAATCGATGCCGCGGATTCGAATCGGCGAAAATACATGACGATACTTTGAACCCATCTTCACAGCTCCTTTGGCAGTATTTAAAACCAGCTTATCATATTGTGGCTAAATTGCAATATCGCCTGTTGGAAACAGGGGTTAAATCTGAAGCAAAGCCCTTTGGACAACCCCTCGTTCTGAGGGGGGCTAAAAAAAATCAAACCCCTCCCGACATCTGGGAGGGTTTAGTTTGTATTGCTGGTTAATTGAGGGTAATGCTTTGCCGGTGCAATGCGGGGGGCAGCGCCGCCTGCCTGCCCGGGCGCCCGGTTAACAGCCGGCCATCAGAGGCGGTTTCCCCGGGGGAGGACTTGACGGTATAGAAGGCGGTCTTCTCGTTGAGGATGGCGGCCTGGTTGGCCAGCTCCTCGCTGGCGGCGGCGCATTCTTCCGATACGGCGACGGTCTCCTGCACAACCTTTGAGACCTGCGTCACCCCTTGGTTGACCTGTCCGATCGCGCTTGCCTGCTCCTCGGAAGCGGTGGCGATCTCTTCGATGAGCGCTGCGGCTTTCGCCACCTTCGCCGCGATCATATCCAGGGCTTTGGCCGTTTCCCCGGCGATCACCGTTCCCTTTTCCACGCTTCTGATGGAGCCCTCCACCAGCTGGGTCGTTTCCTTGGCGGCGTCGGCGGATTTTGCGGCCAGTTTGCGCACCTCCTCGGCCACGACGGCAAAGCCCTTGCCGTTGTGCCCGGCCCGGGACGCTTCCACAGCGGCGTTGAGCGCCAGGATGTTGGTTTGAAACGCGATATCGTCAATGACCTTGATAACCTTATTGATGCTGCCGGAGGTCACATTGATCTCATCCATCGCTTTGAGCATATCCTGCATCTGCCGGTTGCCCGCTTCCGCGTCGCTCTTAATGTCAACAGCCAGCTCGCTGGCCGCGCGGGCATTCTGCGCGTTTGTCACCGTCTGCCGGGAGATTTCTTCAATCGTTGCGGACAGCTGCTCAACGGAACTGGCCTGAACCGCGGCGCCCTGGGATAACGTGGCGCTGGAATCGGAGACAACCTTGGCGCCGGCAGACACCTGCCTGGACGTGGCGATAATGGAGGCCGCCAGCTCGTGAAACTGCGCCACCATATCGCAGAGCGCCTTGCCGAGGACGTCCATCTCGGAGCGGATGGTGACCTCCGTTGTCAGGTCGCCTCTTGCGATGCGCTGCGTCTGCTCGGCCAGGATTTTCGTGCTGTTGATGACTTTATCGAAGGACGCGGCCAGGTCGCCGAACTCGTCCTTCCTTGAGGACAGCGGGACGGCGTCCTTTTTGCCTTTTCCGTTCCTCCGGCCGTTTTTACCGGTCAGCAGCTTGCCCGCCTCAACGTCTCCCGCGGCAAGCAACTTTGCGTATTCGGCAAACAGCTTCATCGGGTTGCCGATATGCCGGCTTATGTAAGTCCCCATTAAAACGGAGGCGATAAACGATGCCGCGACGATCCCGGTCATCACATGAATCGTCACTCTGGAGGTTGTGATATCATTGGCCACCTTATCCGCCGTAATGGTGGCGGATGATGTGGCGTCACTTGGGGTTGTCGCGCCCGATGTCCCGTCACTCTGCCCGCCGGCCGGCGCGGCCGTGGCTTCCAAATAGGCCAGCAAATCCCGCTGATGCGCCGATAAAACCGAGAGATTGATGATGCCGACAATGCCGATAACCAAGACCAATGACGTGATGAACATAAAACTGACCAGCAGCTTCCGCGAAATTTTCAAATTCCCAAACCACTTTTTCATTAACTGGTTCCCTTTCGCTGTTTCTTTTTTAATGCAAATTAATGCAAAAAGTCGGCGCACAAACGCACCGTCTTGAGTCTTTTTAAACCACAAGATGCAGTTGTCCTTTTTGCCTGTTAATGCTTTAACGGAATAATTATATCATTTTCACCAAACTTTTCAATTTGATTTTCGTATATATCCTAATCTTTAGTTTTGTAAATATTTCTAACCCGCGCAGCGTGCGCGGCGGTTTGTCCTCTGGTGTAAAATGTAAGCTTTTCGCGCCGTTTTGGCCGGTTTCTTCGTATAAAACTTCAAAAGCACGCTATTGCTATTGTATATATCATACGATTGGTGTATGCTGATTTACATGTATCAACACAAGGATGGTTGGCGATGAAGCGGGAATCCTGCGGACTGCTGATAAAACAGATACATGACGCTGTCGGTAAACACGTTAACAATATGCTTCGCGAGAAAGACCTGACGCTGGCGCAGGTTCGCGTCCTGATGGAGCTGGGCAACAGCGGCGGCGCCGCCGTCCCGCTGAAAACGTTGGAGCGCCGCTTCCACGTGGCCCAGCCTACGGTTGTGGGCGTTGTGCGGCGGTTGGAGGCCAAGGGGCTCGTCGAGGGCTTCCCCGACCCGGAGGACAGCCGCGTGAAGCTCGTCAGGCTCACGCCCGAAGGGGATAAGTTCCGGGAAGACAACATGCGCGCCATCGAGGAGACGGAAAAACGGCTGCTGTCGAACTTGACGGAAGCGGAACAACGGGAATTATTGCGAATGCTCCGTACGGTTTACGACAATATCAAGTAACATACAATACAGTGGCAGGATAAAGAACGAACACTAAAATAAGCTTAAATTAATAGCCCGCTATTATTTATCGCGCGACTCCTGGGGAGGATTTATGAACCGAAAAACAAAATACACAGGCATTGAGCTGATGGGAACCGCCCCGGTCGGGACGGCTATTTTACGCCTGGCGCTGCCGATGGTGGCGGCAATGCTGGCGCAATCGATCTACAACATGACCGATGTGTTCTTTATCGGACAGACAAAAGACCCGAATATGGTTGCGGCGGTGACGCTGGCGTTCCCGCTGTTTATGATGTCGCAGGCCCTGGGCAACCTGTTTGCCACCGGCAGTTCCAGCTACATTTCAAGAATGCTCGGCTTAAAGGATCACGCCGAGGCCCAGCACACCTCCGCCGTCGCGTTTTACACCTCCATTGCCATCGGCATCCTGATGGCGGCTGTCATTTGGTTCTTCAAAACGCCGCTGCTGCGGCTGGTGGGCGCCAGCGACGCGACCTTTGGCTTTGCCGACGATTACTTTTCGGTAATCATCGCGTTCATGCCCTTTGCCGTGGTGGGCACTGTCATAAGCGGGCAAATGCGCAGCGAAGGCGCGACGAAGCAGTCGATGATTACCCAGCTGATTGGTATTGTGCTGAACATTATACTCGACCCGATCTTTATCCTCTGGTTTAATATGGGGACGGCAGGCGCGGCCTGGGCAACGGTCATCGGGCAGGTCGCATCGGTTATCTACGGTATTTTTTACTTTCTTTCAAAGAAGACGATTCTCTCAATTAAGCCAAAGGATTACAAGCCCAACAAGCGGATGCTGTCGCAGCTGTTGTCCATCGGCATCCCCTCTGCTTTGAGCAGCGTTATCATGAGCCTTTCAAACATCGTCGGCAACCGCATCTCGGCAAGCTACGGCGATCATATCGTCGCGGGTTTCGGCGTTCAGATGCGGGTCGCCAGCCTCGTTTTTATGCTTGTTTTTGCGATTGGTCAGGGCTATCAGCCCTTTGCCGGATTTAACTACGGCGCAAAACAG
>JAJUHI010000114.1 GCA_029267955.1 Sporobacter termitidis
GGCCGTGGCGCGGCTGAACGTCCTGTGCGAGCTGTGCCTGCCCTTTGTAAAACCCGGCGGCGTCTTCATCTCCATGAAGGGCGTCTCGTCGGACGACGAGATAAAGGAAGCCGAAAACGCCATCAAGCGTCTGGGGGGCGAGCTGGGTCAAAGCGTGGATTACGCCATCCCCGGGACGGACGTTATGCACCGGGCCGTTGTCATCAAAAAGACGGCCCCCACGCCGGCCGGATACCCCAGGCGGTTTGCCAAGATTCAAAAATCCCCATTATAAACCGGCATGGAACAACCCCCCGGCAGTCAATGTTTCACGTGAAACATTGTCGCCGGGGGCGGCATACAATCGTATTGGCGGCCATGACGCGCCGCCGGCAAGACAAGCATCATAAATGGACACCCCCCGATATGGCCCATATCGGGGCTGTACCATTTGCACCGATTGGAAAATTTTAGCATAAAGGAGCTGCCATGAAGGCACTGACCGCATCCATTGTTCAAGAAACCGAGTTCGGCAGGCTGACGGCCGCCATTGACGGCGGCGCGTGCCCCGCCGTTATCTCCGGCCTGGGCGGCATACACAAGTCCCACGCGGCCGCCATCATCCGCCGGGCGGCCAACCGGCCGGTTGTCGTCATCTGCGCCGATGAGGCCGAAATGACGCGGACGGCGGCGGACATCGAAGCGCTGACGGGGGAGACGGCCGCCCTGCTGACGAGCCGGGAGCTGACCTTTTATAACGCGGAGGGCGTTTCACGGCAGCTGGAGCAGCGGCGGCTGCGCACGCTGTATAAGATGCTGACGGGAGACGTGCCGGTTGTGGTGGCCACCGTCGACGGCCTGATGCTGCGCACCATCCCGCCGCAGCTGCTCAAGGAATCGTCCCTGCTGATCAAAAACGGGGGCAGCTACGCGCTGGAGGACGTGGCCCGCGTGCTGGTCCGGTGCGGCTACAGCCGCTGCCAGCAGGTGGAGGGGCCCGGTCAGTTTGCCCTGAGGGGCGGCATTCTGGACGTTTTTTCACCCGAGAGCGACGAGCCCTTCCGGGTGGAGTTTTTCGGGGACGAGGTGGACTCGGTCTCCAGCTTTGACGTGTCAACACAGCGGCGCACGGAGCCGCTGGAGGCGGCCCTGATCCTCCCGGCGGCCGAAACGCTGACCGGCTTGTACCGCGGCGAGGAGGGCGAGGGGGAAGCGGGGCTGAAAGGCGCGCTGGAGCAGTTGCTGCGAAACCTGGAAAAGCGGCGGTCCGCCGGCGCGGAGCTGCGCCGGAACATCGCCGCCGATATTGAGCGCCTGGAAAACAAACGGTCGTTCCCCGCCGCGGATAAGTATATGCAGCTGATTTACCCCATGGCCACGGCCATGGACTATATCGACCCCTCGGCCGTTATTTTTATGAGCGAGCCCAACAAGCTGGCCGAACGGGCGAAAAACGCCCTCTGGCAGCTGGGGGAGGACAGCCGGACGCTCTTGGAAGCCGGTATCCTGGAGGCCGGACTGGTGCTGTACAGCATCGGCTGGGAGGACCTGTGTCTGAAGGCCGAGGACTACGCCGTCGTCATGGCCGACGCCTTCGGCGGGGGGAAGTACCCCCTCCGGCCCCGGACCGTGCTCAACGTCGCCGCCAAGCAGCTGCCCTCCTACGGCGGCAGCCTGGAGACGGCGGCGGGGGATATCGCCCACTATATCGGCTCGGGGTATAAGACCGTCATTGTGTGCCAGGATGAGCGAAGGGCGCAGATACTGTCGGATTATCTGGCCGAGCGCAACATCGCGACGGCCATGGATTTTGGCTTGGACCGGCTGCCGGATAACGGTACGGGGGTCATTACCCTGGGGGCCCTGTCGGCGGGGATGGAATACCCGGGGGCGAAGCTGGCCGTCATTACGGAAGGCCAGTTTGTGGAGCCGGTTGTCCTGCGCCGCAAGAGAAAGGCGCTGCCGAAAAACCGGGAGCGGCTCCAGAGCTTTACAGACCTGTCCCCGGGGGACCTGGTGGTCCACGAGCACCACGGCATCGGCCGGTACGTGGGCATCTTCAAAATGCCGGTGGACGGCGTGGAAAAGGACTACATCAAAATCGCCTACGCCGGCACGGACAGCCTGTATGTGCCGGCAACGCAGCTGGACCTGGTCACCAAGTACATCGGCGGCGGCGAGGACGCGCCGGTGAAGCTTTCAAAAATGGGCGGCGCCGACTGGACGCGGGCAAAGACCCGCGCCAAGGCGGCGGCCAAGGAGTTAGCCAAGGGTCTCATCGAGCTGTACGCCGAGCGGCAGCGGCGGAAGGGGCACGCCTTCTCGCCGGACTCCGTCTGGCAGACGGAGTTCGAGGAGCGCTTCGGCTACCAGGAGACGGAGGACCAGCTGCGGAGCATTGCGGAGATCAAGGCGGACATGGAGCGGCCCGTGCCCATGGACCGGCTCTTATGCGGCGACGTGGGCTACGGGAAAACGGAGGTGGCCCTGCGGGCGGTGATGAAATGCGTGCTGGACGGGTATCAGGCCGCCATCCTGGTGCCCACCACCGTTTTGGCCCAACAGCACTACGTCACCGCCATGAAGCGCTTTGCGGGGTACCCCGTCAAAATAGAGGTGCTCAGCCGGTTCCGCTCGCCGGCCCAGATCAAAGCCGCCGTCAAGGAGATTGCCGACGGCAGCGTGGACGTGGTCATCGGGACCCACCGGCTGCTGCAGAAGGACGTGATGTTTAAAAAGCTGGGGCTTCTGATTGTGGACGAGGAGCAGCGCTTCGGCGTGTCCCACAAGGAGCGGCTGAAGGAAATTGCCCGGCAGGTGGATGTGCTGACCCTGACCGCAACGCCCATACCGAGGACGCTGAACATGGCCCTGTCCGGCATCCGGGACATGTCCACCATTGAGGAGCCGCCCCGGGACCGCCAGCCGGTCCAGACGTATGTCATCGAACACGACTGGAGCATCCTGTGCGACGCCATCCGGCGGGAGGTGTCCCGCGGCGGGCAGGTGTACTATCTCCATAACCGCGTTGACACCATTGAACGGACCGCGGCAAAGCTGGCCGGCATGCTGGAGGGCGTCCGGATTGACGTGGCCCACGGCAAGATGGACGAGGAGACCCTGGGCGACGTGATGGAGCGCATGGTGGCCGGCGAAATCCAGGTGCTGGTCTGCACCACCATCATCGAGACCGGCATCGATATCCCCAATGTCAATACCCTCATCATCGAGGACGCCGACAAGCTGGGCCTGTCCCAGCTGCACCAGATCCGCGGCCGCGTGGGCCGCTCGCCCCGCCGCGCCTTTGCGTACCTCACCTTCCGGCAGGGCAAGGTCTTGACCGAGGTGGCCGAAAAGCGCCTGTCGGCCATCCGGGAGTTTGCGGAGTTCAACTCGGGCTTCAAAATCGCCATGCGGGACCTGGAGATCCGCGGCGCGGGGAATCTCTTGGGCGCGGAGCAGTCCGGCCATATGCTCAGCGTCGGCTACGATATGTATTTAAAGCTCCTGGAGGAGGCCGTCCTGGAGGAGAAGGGCGAAAAGCCGGAAAAGCGGACCGACTGTTCCGCGGACCTGCTCGTCTCGGCCAATATCCCGGAAAAGTACGTGCCCTCCGGGGAGCAGCGCATGGACCTGTACCGGCGCATCGCCCGCATCCGGACGGAGGAGGACGCCGACGACATGATCGCCGAGCTCATCGACCGCTACGGGGACCCGCCCTCCGAAACGATTGCCCTTATCAACATCGCCCTGCTGCGCGGGGAGGCCGCCCGGGCGGGCATCTCGGAGATCTCCCAGAAGGCCGGGTATCTGCGCCTGCGGCTGGAGAATTTTGATATGAACCAGATATCGCTCCTTTACAACATGCCGGAATACAAAGGGCGCCTTAAAATCGAGGCGGGGCTCGTGCCGGCCGTGTCGCTGAAGCTGCGGTCGTCGAAAACCGTGGACGAGGCCATGCAGTTTGTCCGGGCCTATCTGAAGGTGCAGACGGCGGGAGCCGGGGCGGAGGAAAAGTGAACAATAGATGAATTATTTCTATTTGCATTGCCACGGGCGGCGAAAAGCGGTATAGTTATAAAATAACCCGACATTAGAAGTATTACGGAGGAACGCATGAAGCTTAAAAAATTAACGGCGCTGATTTTAGTTGCGGTGCTGGTCCTGTCGGCCCTTGCCGGCTGCAATAAGGCGGAGGGCACGCCGTCGAACGGCGGCGGCGACGCCTACAGCGCGCTAAAGCCCGAGACGGTGATGCTGACGGTCAACGGCGGCGATATCGTCTGGAGCGAGTTTTTCTATCTGCTGAACTATATCGTCAGCGATATTGAACAGCAGGGAGAGAGCATTAAGGACTGGTCGGAAATTTACACGGACGACAAGTCATATCAGGAGTATGTGCTGGAGAGCGCCGTTGAGATCATTCTTCAGAATTCCTCCATTGAATACGGCGCGCAGCAGATGGGCGTGACCCTGTCGGAGGAGGACAAGAACGCCGTTAAGGCCGACTGGGAAGCCCAGATCAGCGCGGCCGGCAGCGAAGAGGCCCTGCTGGAGGAGCTGGGCAAACAGTACGGGTCGAAGGAGCTGTTTGAAAAGTATGACAGCATCGCCTATCTGGCCGAGGCCTGCTTTAACGAGATGTACGGGCAGGACGGCAGCAAGCTGTCCGACCAGGATGTGGCGGACTACACCGCGGAAGACGGCTACCTGATGGCCAAGCATATCCTGCTGATGACGTCCAACACGGATGAAGAAGGCAATACCGTTCCGATGACCGAGAAGGAAAAGGCCGCGGTTTATGACAAGGCAGAAGAGATTCTCAATGCCCTGAAAAATTATGACGGCGATGATTTTGACGCATTTTTCGACGAGCAGATGCAGGAACACAGCCAGGACCCCGGCGGCCTTGTCTCCTTCCCCGACGGGTACCTGTTCCAGGACGGCGACATGGTCAAGGAATTTGAAGAGGCCACAAAGGCTCTGGAGATCGGCGGCCTCAGCGATATCGTGGAAACCTCGTACGGGTACCACATCATCTACAGGCTGCCCGTGGACTACGATGCAACGCCCATGGCGTACGCCACCTACGGCGCTTATTCGCTGCGCTACCTGACGGCGGTGGATATGTTCAAGTCGGTGGTCGAAACCTGGAAGAACAGCCTGGAGGTTAACTACAGCGACGCATACAACAAGCTGGATTTCAACAAGCTGTTTCCCGCGGAAGCGTAAGATGGCCCCAAAGACATAAAAAGCAAACGGAAAGGCCCGCCTATCAGGACGGGCCTTTTTGTATTTCTCTTGTTATTTCTCCTGAGCGGCGTTTTCTTTGTTGTAGGCCACCGCCGCTTTGATAAAGCCGTAGAAGAGCGGGTGGGCCCTGTTGGGCCGGCTTTTGAATTCCGGGTGGAACTGCACGCCCACAAACCACGGATGGTCGGGGTTTTCGATGATCTCCACCAGGTTGCCGTTGGGGGACTGGCCCACCAAACGCAGGCCGTGCCGCGAGAGGATCTCCCTGTAATCGTTGCTGAACTCATACCGGTGGCGGTGCCGCTCGGAGATCATGTCGGTGCCGTACAGCTCATAGGAGCGGCTGTTTTCCATCAGCTTGCAGGGGTACTTGCCAAGGCGCATGGTGCCGCCCTTTTTCTTGATGCCCACCTGCTCGGGCATCAGGTCGATGACGGGGTTTTTCGTCAGTTCGTTGAATTCGGTGGAATGGGCGTCCTCCAGGCCGGCCACGTGCCGCGCGAATTCGATGACGGCCATCTGCATGCCGAGACAGATGCCGAAATACGGGACCTTGTTCTCCCGGGCGTACTTGACGGCGCTGATCATGCCCTCGATGCCCCGGTCGCCGAAGCCGCCGGGCACCAGGATGCCGTCGCAGCCCTTCAGCACGGCGGCGGCGTTTTCGTCCGTCACTTCCTCGGAGTCAACCCAGCGGATGGAGACAACCGTGTCGTTGGCGGTGCCGGCGTGGCTGAGGGCTTCCACGACGCTGAGATAGGCGTCGTGGAGCTGGATGTATTTGCCCACCAGCGCGATGGTGACGTTGTTGGCGGCGTTCTTGATGCGCTCCACCATCGCCGTCCACTCCGTCAGGTCCGGCTCCGGCACATCCAGGCCCAGCTTGCGGCAGACGACCCGGTCCAGGCCCTCCTTCGCCAGCAGCAGCGGCACCTCGTACAGGCAGCTGGCGGTCATGTTCTGAATGACGCAGTCGGGCTCCACATTGCAAAACAGCGAGATTTTATAGCGGATGCTCTGGGTGATGGGCAGGTGGCTCCGGCAGACGAGGATGTCCGGCTGGATGCCCACCGATAAAAGCTCCTTCACCGAGTGCTGGGTCGGCTTGCTCTTGAGCTCGTCCGTGCCGGGGATCTGCACAATCAGCGGCACGTGGATAAACAGGACGTTTTCACGGCCCTTTTCATTGGCCACCTGCCGGATGGCCTCCAGGTACGGTTGGCTTTCAATGTCGCCGACGGTCCCGCCGATTTCCGTGATGACAACGTCGCAGTTGCCGTTGTCGAGGCTGTAAATCCTGGCCTTGATCTCATCGGTGATATGGGGGATGATCTGAACCGTGCGCCCCAGGTAGTCGCCGCTGCGCTCGCGGTTTAGGACGGTCCAGTAGATTTTGCCGGAGCTGACGCTGGAGTCTCCCGTGAGGCTCTCGTCGACAAAACGCTCATAGTGGCCCAGGTCCAGGTCTGTCTCGGCGCCGTCGTCGGTGACGAACACCTCTCCGTGCTGGTAAGGGCTCATCGTCCCCGGGTCCACATTGATGTATGGATCGAATTTCTGAAGCGTTACCCGGAGGCCGCGCTGCTTTAAAAGCCTGCCCAGCGAGGCCGCGCAAATACCTTTACCGAGGCCTGAAACGACGCCGCCCGTGACAAAAATGTGTTTTGTGACCATAATAACCCCCATTTCGGCAGAACGCCGGCATATGCTCTTATTATCATTTACTTATCTCATTTACGGTTTTCGTAGTAATCAGCCGTTAAATTTTAACGGCTGAGTCCTGTTTCTCTCGCGAAAATCGTCCAATATACGCATGTTTTCACATTTTTTGCAGAGCATACAATAATTTTATATATTATCATTGACCCCGTGGGTTGTCAACATGCCGGGAGGCCGTAAATGCCTGTGGAATTGCCGGTTTTTTCAAAAAAATAAACAAACCGGCAGGGCCGGAATGTTATAATTTGAACAGGGACGTTATTGACATGGTAAGAAGCGGCGCAGTATAATTTTTTAAAGAAGGGCA
>JAJUHI010000115.1 GCA_029267955.1 Sporobacter termitidis
ACTGACCGCCGACAAATTCAGACGATATTTGCACTATCGTCAAAAAAATCCCGGCCATCGAACAGGCCCCGTCTGGCAGCCAGTGCGAAAATTGTCACAATGTAACTGAATACCGTATTTTTTGCGCTCGAATAGCTTTCTGCTGTCCGGGCGTTTTTTCATACCTGTGGGGCCGGAATATCGGGCCAACATGGCCCGAACCTTGCCCCCGGTGTCGTTCCCCGCCGCCCCGTTCAGATTTTCCCGCAAAAATCTGAACGGAGGAAAGGCAGATGGAAGTCACCATCAATTACAACGGACAAGCTGTGGCCGTGGAGGTCACGCTGGACGTCTATGAATTTCTTGACCGGGCCGACCACAAAGCCGAGAACCTGTCCCATGAGCAGCGGCGGCATTGGGATGGCCGGGAGTTTGACGAATACATAGTTGCCACCGAGGGCGTGGGTATCTACGGCGAAACGCCGGAGGAATACCTTTGCCGCATGGAAACGCTGGGCGAACTGATGGCCGTCCTGGACACCTGCACCGCGGCCCAGCGCCGCCGGTTCCTGCTCTATGCCCTGGACGGGCTGACCCTTGCGGAGATCGGGACGGTGTGCGGCTGTTCCAAAGTATCCGTCTATGAGAGCATTGACGCGGTTCGGAAAAAATTTTTGAAATTCTTTGCGAACTACCCTAACGAATGACCCCTTTTCGGGCTACCAAGTGAAAGGGATTGTTTCCCTTATCCCAGCGGGAGGCGGACAGCGGACAAGCTGCCCGCCTCTCCCATTTTCAGGAGGTAAGCCTATGAAAACAATCAATCTGCGGTGGATTTATCCCCACTACCGGCATGACGAGTTTGTGGAGGTCAGCGATGAAGTTTGGGAGGTCATGCGGCAGGCCCAGCGCGAGATGAACAACTATGAGCGCCGAAAGGTCTACCACCGCGCCTACTACTCCCTGGACGCATATAGCTGGACGGAGAACTACGCTCTGGAACACGGCAGATCGCCGGAGGAAATCCTTTTGGAGCGCGAGGAACGGGCCGCCCATCTGCGTCTGCTGGCCGCCTTGCCGGAGGCCCTGGCCCATGCCACCCCCACACAGGCCCGCCGCGTCCGAGCCTATTACATCGCCGGTATCAGCCAGCCGGAAATCTCCCGGAGGGAGGGCGTAGACAGCAGCAAGGTCAGCGTTGCCATCCGGCGGGGCCTGCGGAATATGCGCCGCTGCTATGACGGCCTTTTCCCGGCAGAGTGAGGGCGGGCCTATGCAGACCATCAACCTCAAACAGTATTACCCGTTTTGCACCGAGGACACCTTTGTGGAGGTGTCGGATGAAATTGTCGAGGCGTTCCTGCTGGACAAGCGGGCCGAAGCCGCCAGGGAGCGCAAGATGTACCGCTACAAGGCGTTTTACTCCCTTGACTGCAATGATGGGATTGAGAACGCCGCCATTGGCTGGGCGCAGCCATCGCCGGAGGATTGCCTGATGGAAAAGGAGGCGCAGGCCGAATATGCTGAACTGCTCCGGCGGCTCTATGAGGCCATTTCCTCTCTGACCCCAGCGCAGGCCCGCCGCGTCCATGCCCGGTATATGCTGGGGATGAAAGTGAAGGACATTGCCGCGATGGAGGGCATTACCCCATCCCAGGCCGGGAAGTCCATCCATGCGGCGCTCCGGCGTCTGCGCCGGTACTTCATACGCCGGAAATGGACAAGCGGCCTATGAAAACCATCAACCTGAAAAAATACTACTACCCGATTTGCAAGAAGGACACTTTTGTGGAAGTGCCGGACGAGGTTGCAGACGCCATTGCGGAGGAAAGCCGCGCAGAGAACGCCAATGACGCCAAGCAGCACTATCACTGTTACTCTCTGGACGCTTCCCCCGGCATAGAACACCATTTCCCGGAACAAGTCATCTCCCCGGAAGATATTCTGATGGAGAAAGAAACGGAACGGGAACAGGAGGCCGCCCGCGCCCTGATGATGGAACGGCTCCGTGAGGCCCTTGCCACCCTGACGCCGCGGCAGGCGAGCTGCCTTCATGCCCGGTTTTGGGATGGCAAGCAGTTTAAGGAGATTGCCGAGGCCGAAGGCTTCACGACATCAGCGGCCATTGTCACGGTTCGCAACGCCATTATCAAGTTACAGAAATATTATATCAAGCGCGGCTGGATGAAGCCGCCAAAGGAGAAAGCGATATGCACAAAGACAGCACCACCCAAGCGAAACAGAAAAAAGACGAGCGCGAAGAAGTCCTGAAGGAAATCCGGCAGCTTGAGAACCGCCAGAAGATTTTGGAGAACAAGCAGCGTAACGAAGAACGCAAGGCCCGCACCCGCCGCCTGATTGAGCGCGGAGCCATTTTGGAGGGCATTTTCCCTCTGGCCCCCGACCTTTCCGGCGTAGAGGTCAAAGCATTCCTGATTGCCCTGTCCCATCTTCCGGGGGCGGCGGAACTGGCCGCAAAACTGCCGAAATCCGGGGACAAGCCGTAAGTCCCTTGTTTACAAGGGCGCACTTATACACCGTTGCCGGTGTCGTGCGCCCTGCCGGGGGCTGTTGCGTACTTCGTCCGCGATGGGGAGCTACACTCCCCAAACCCCTTGTGCGCCCCGCGCAGCCAAACACCCGCTTCGCGTCTGTTCGGCTCCACGGAGCCTGAAATATCCCCGCCGAAAGGAGGTGCCACCCATAGATTTTTGTCATTTTCCCGTCAGTATCATCAAGCGCAGCGAGGGCCGTTCCGCTGTTGCCGCAGCCGCCTACCGAAGCGGAACCAAACTGACGAATGAATGGGACGGCCTGACCCACGATTACACCCGGAAAAGCGGCGTTGTCCATGCGGAAATCATGCTGCCCGCCCACGCCCCGCCGGAGTTTGCAGACCGCTCCACCCTCTGGAACAGTGTGGAGCAGATCGAGAAAGCCAGGGACAGCCAGCTTGCCCGCGAAATCGAGGCGGCTTTGCCCCGCGAACTGTCCAGGGAACAGCAGCTTGCCCTTGTCCGGGCCTATGTGAAGGACAACTTTGTGGACAAGGGGATGTGCGCTGATTTTGCCATCCATGACAAGGAAACCGGCAACCCACATGTTCATATCATGCTGACCGTCCGGCCCCTGAAAGAAAATGGCGCATGGGGCGCGAAGTGCCGCAAGGCATACGACCTGGACGAAAACGGCCAGCGTATCCCGGATGGGAAAGGCGGCTGGAAGAACCACCGGGAGGACACCACCGACTGGAACGACAAAGGGAATGTGGAGATTTGGCGGGCGGCATGGGCGGCTTATACCAACCGGGCATTGGAGGCCGCCGGTCAGCCCGCCCTGGTAGACCACCGCAGCTACAAGCGCCAGGGCATTGATAAAATTCCCTCTGTCCACCTGGGGCCAGCGGCCAGCCAGATGGAGAAGCGCGGTATCCGCACCGACAAGGGAGAAGTCAACCGGCAGATCGCCGCCGACAATAAGTTGCTCAAGGAAATCAAGGCCCGCATTACCCGCCTCTACAACTGGTCTAAGGCCGAGGCAGAGAAGCCAGAGGGCCAGCAGCCCAGCATGATTGACTTGTGGGAGGCCCAGCAGCAGCTCAAGCGGCCTGACACCCGCACCGGCAAAATCCGGGCTTTGCAGGAGAGCGCCGCCCTGTTCAGCTTTATGCAGGCAAACGGGATCAAGACCATGCAGCAGCTCCACGATAAAATCTCCGACATGAACAGCGGCTACTATGACCTGCGGGGGAAAATCGTCCAGGCCGAGCGCCGGATTGCCACCCTCACCGAGCGCGGGGAGATGTGGGCGCAGTACAACAAGTACAAGACTGTCCATAAGCAGTTTGCCAGGGTAAAGCCGGAGAAGCGGGAACTGTTCGAGCAGCGCCACAGCCGGGAACTGATCCTCTATGACGCGGCGGCCCGGTATCTGAAAGAACTGAAAGCCAGCGGCGAGGAAATCACCCCGAAGGAATGGCGGCGCGAGATTGACCTGCTGACCGCCCAGAAGCAGGTGGACACCATCGACATGAAGGCCATGCGGGAGGAACTGAAAGCCGTGGAACGGCTCCGCAAGGCCGCCGACCAACTGGCCCGCCAGGAACGGGACAAGTCCCGCGACCGGGGGCCGGAGCGGTAAAGGGTGCGTCGCGTTTCACGACACCCCTTTGCACAGAACTGTCAACATTCACTCATGGAAGGAGATTGCCCTATGAAGCAGATTATTTTACCCGTCACTGTCCACCTGAATATCCGCCTGCCCCTTGCCCTGTTGCAGCGGAAAGCAGACGCGCCCACCGGCCCGGAGCCGGAGGCCCATGCCTGCCAGGGCTGCGGCAACTGCGGCGGGTGTGGGAAGTGCAAGCATGAAGAAAAGCAAGCCTGAACCCGTCCCCGTCATGGACTACCGCCAGTACCGCAGAGCGCGGCGGCTGGTACATGAGTGCTGCAACTATGACGGCGGCAACTGTATCGCGCTGGATGATGGGGAGGAATGTGTCTGCGTCCAGTCCATTTCCTACTCCCTGTTGTGCCGGTGGTTCCGGGCGGCGGTGCTGCCGCTGGACAGAGAACTGGAAACGGCCCTGTTCCACCGCCTGGACGCCAAACGGTGCGCCGTCTGCGGGGCGCTGTTCACCCCCGGCTCCAACCGGGCCAAATACTGCCTGGAATGTGCCGGACGCATGAAGCGTATCAAGGCCGCCCAGCGCAAGCGGAAACAGAGGGCTAAATGTCACGCTTTAGGGGCCGAAAAACCCTTGTAAATCAAGGACTTTTTCGAGGGTGTCGGCGGGAGCCTGATAGATTTATCCTCTGGCCCCCAAAACGGCCCTCTAAATGCGTACAGAAGCCCAAAACGAACCCCAAGGAGGAACCTATGTCAGACAATCGAAAATATTACTACCTGAAACTCAAAGAAAACTATTTTGACGATGACTCCATCGTACTGCTGGAAAGTATGCAGGACGGTGTTCTGTACTCCAACATCCTGCTCAAGCTGTATCTGAAATCCCTGAAACACGGCGGGCGGCTCCAGCTTGACGAGAATATCCCCTACACAGCGCAGATGATCGCCACCATCACCCGCCAGCAGATCGGCACTGTGGAGAGGGCCTTGCAAATCTTCCTGAAGCTGGGCCTTGTGGAAGTGCTGGACAGCGGCACTTTTTACATGAGCAATATCGAACTGCTGATTGGCCAGTCCTCTACCGAGGCCGAGCGAAAGCGGGCGGCGAGGCTCCAAAACAAGGCTCTTTCCGCGCCCCGGACAAACGGCGGACATTTGTCCGACATTCGTCCACCAGAGATAGAGATAGAGTTAGAGAAAGAGATAGAGATAAAGAGAGAGATAGAGAAGGGACACTCCGCCCGCGCCTATGGCCGTTACCAGAATGTTTTCCTGACGGACGAGGAACTGGCAGACTTGCAGGCCAGCTTTCCCACCGTATGGGGCCAGTACATCGAAAAGCTGTCCGAGTATATGGCTTCTACCGGCAAGCGGTATCAGAGCCATGCCGCCACCATCCGGCGCTGGGCCGGTGAGGACGCGAAAAAGGCGGCCCCGCCCACCCGCAACCGGGATTACAGCGTAAAGGAGGATGAAACCGTATGATGGAGATTACCGCAGAAATCCGGGCGCTGATCGACAAGGCAGCCGCCGGTGTGGAACTGGCCGGGGACGAGTACATAGACCCGGCAGACGGCCTCATTCACTGTAAAAAGTGCGGCGGCCAGAGGCAGACCATTGTGCCATGCTTTGGGAAACCCGGCTACTTCATGCCCCGCTGTATCTGCCAGTGCCAGCGGGAGGCTGAGGAACAGCGTAAGGCCGCCGAGGAACGGCAGCGCCGCATGGAGCGTATCAAGCGCCGGAAGGCCCAGGGCCTGCAAGACCGCTATCTGTACGACTACACCTTTGCCAACGACAACGGCCAAAATCCTCTGATGGACAAGGCCCGCGCCTATGTGGAGAACTGGAAGGAGGCTTACAAGAACAACACCGGCCTGCTGCTGTTTGGGGATGTGGGAACCGGCAAGTCCTTTTTCGCCGGTTGTATCGCCAACGCCCTGCTTGACCGGGATGTGCCGGTGCTGATGACGAACTTTCCCACCATCCTGAACCGCCTGACCGGGATGTTCTCCGAGGACAGGGCCGACTTTATCGCCAGCTTTGACGAGTACGACCTGCTCATCATTGACGATTTGGGTGTGGAGCGCAATACCGAGTATGCGATGGAGCAGATGTTTTTCGTCATTGACAGCCGCTACCGCAGCCGCAGGCCCATGATAATCACCACCAACCTGAAGCTGGCCGAACTCAAGAACCCGCCCGACCTGGCCCACGCCCGTATCTATGACCGTATCCTGGAACGGTGCGCCCCGATCCTCTTTGCCGGGAAGAACTTCCGGGAGGAAAACGCCGGAGCTACCAAGCAGGCGGCGAAAGACATTGTAAACCGTAAGCATGAGTAATTTTTTGCCGGACGGCGCAGCCCCGCCCGGAGAAAGGAGCGCCATGAGTGAAGAAACCCGTACCATGCAGACCGCAGACACCACTCCGGCCAGAGCGCCGGAGGACGCCCCCGCGCTGGTAAAGAAAATCGGCAAGACCACCTACAAGGTGCGCGTCCATTTCAGCGATACCAGCACCGAAACCATGAGCGACAAAATCAAGCGTATGCTCAAAAACGAAATACAGCAGATGTGACCGGCTGATAAAGCCAGCCGCCTTGTGTTAAACTGATGATGGTACACACCAAAACTTTTAGCCAAGGAGGACATGAAAATGCTGTACGAAGAAACGGAAAAGAAAGAGATTGAGAGGGTTTACGCGGTGTTTGCCGACTACATCCGGGAAAGCCCGTATCTGGAATGGTTCTGGTCTGACAAGCTGGGCTACCTGCTGCTGAAAATCGGCGCGGAGAAGCGGTATATTGCGGAGAATGTAATCATCTATACCGCCGAGCAGCTTGCCCGGATACTGTTTTCCGAAGTGTCGATGGATGTGTTGCAAATGACCGGCAACGACCACACTGAACAGACCGCCGACCCTCTGGAATTAGCCGAGATAAAGCGGCGCTGGCAACCCTTCCTTGAACGGCTGCCGGAATACCAAACCGTTTGCGAAAAAATCCTTGCCGGGGAAAAGTAACCCCGCCTGCCTGAGTGTCAGGAGCATGAAAGTGCTTCTGGCACTTTTTTTGTAGCTTTTTTGTGAATTTGATTAGAAAGTCCTTGACAACTCGTTTCGGGCAA
>JAJUHI010000116.1 GCA_029267955.1 Sporobacter termitidis
AAAAACCTTCAGGATCGGCCCCGGGCACTGCAGGCCGCTGCAGTCCAGCCGCATGGCGGCCGCCGGCTGGGCCGCGGGCTGAGCCGCGGGCTCTAATCCGCTGTCGGAGACCGGCGCCGTCGCCATCCGGATCACGCCATGCTCCTTATAATGCACGGACTGGTAAAACCGCGTGCCGGCCGGGTACACCTTGACGTCGGCAAAGCCGTTTTCCATCAGGATGCGCGCGGCGTTGTAGGCCCGGACGCCCATGGCGCAGAAGATGACGATTTCGTTGTTTTTGTCAAGCTCACCCAGCCGCCTGCGCAGCTGGCCCAGGGGAATATGCTTGTAAACCGGCAGCGCATAGGCCTCAATCTCCGCCGCCTCGCGGACGTCCAGGGCGGTGATTTTTTGATCGGACACGTCCACGTCCCAGTCGGCAAAGGCGACTTTGCCGGTCAGGACGTTTTCCGCCGTGAAGCCGGCCATATTGACCGGGTCCTTGGCGGAGGAAAAGGGCGGCGCGTAGGCAAGTTCCAGGGATTTAAGGTCAGAAACGCCCCCGCCCAGCCGTATGGTCACGGCGATGGTGTCGATGCGCTTGTCAACCCCGTCGCCGCCGACGATCTGGGCGCCGTAGATTTTCTTCCCGTCCATGGAAAAGATCAGCTTGAGATACATCGGTCTGGCGCCCGGATAATAGGAGGCGTGGGCGTTCTGGGTGATGATAATGCTGGTAAAGTCTTTCCCCCGGACAAGGCCTTTTTTGACAAGGGCCTTCTCGCTTAAACCGGTGGACGCCGCCGCCAGGTCAAACACCTTGACGATGGACGTCCCCTGGGTGCCCGTGTATTTGTCGCTGAGTCCTGCTATATTATTCGCTGCGATCCGCCCCTGCTTGTTGGCGGGGCCCGCCAGGGGGATCATGGTCCGGCTCTTGTCGATGTAGTCCTCTACCTCGACCACGTCGCCCACGGCATAAATGTCCGGGTCCGAGGTCAACATCGTGTCGCTGACCACAATGCCGCCCCGGTCGTTGACCTCCAGCCCCGCCGCCCTGGCCAGCTCGCCGTTGGGCTTGACGCCGATGGACAGGAGCGCCATCCCGGTTTTGATTGTCTTGCCGCTTTTCAGTGTGACTTCGATGCCGTCCGCCGTTTCGGAGAAGGCGGAAACGCCGTCCCCCAGATATAGTTGCACGCCCTTCTGCTCCAGGTGCTCGTGAACAAGCTGCGCCATTTCAAAGTCCAGGGGCGCCAGGACCTGGCCGAGCATTTCAACGACGGTGACCTCGAGCCCAATATGGGAGAGGTTCTCAGCCATCTCCAGGCCGATAAAGCCGCCGCCCACCACCACGGCGCTTTTCACCTTTCTATCATGGATAAAGGCCCGGATGCGGTCGGTATCCGGTACGGTCCACAGCGTCATGACGCGGTCGGAGTCAACACCGGGTATCGGCGGCCGAATTGGCGACGAGCCGGTGGACAGCACCAGCTTGTCATAGCTCTCCTGATACGTTTCGCCGGTATCCAGCTTTTTAACGGTAACGGTCTTGGCCGCCCGGTCAATGGCCGTGACCTCCTGCCGGATGCGCACGTCGGCGTTGTACTTGGCGCGCATGGCCTCCGGCTGCACAAGGATGAGGGCGCTGCGCTGCTTGATCACATCGCCCACGTGATACGGCAGCCCGCAGTTGGCATACGAGACATAGTCGCCCCGCTCAATCACAATGATCTCCGCCGACTCGTCCAGCCGCCGGAGCCGGGCCGCGCAGCTGGCCCCGCCCGCCACGCCGCCGACGATCACAACCTTTTTTCCCATATGACCATCCTCCGTTTAGCGTTTAACAATGTTCTATTGTATCTACAATTTCTGAAAATACCGTGACTACATCACATTGGGCGTTCTATGGACGGGGCCGGCTTTAAATTTAACAGTAAAGGGACAGGCGCAAGGCCTGCCCCTTATAATGTTTATGGTGAGCTGCCATCTCAGCTGGCCTGCTCGAACTGGCTGTTGTAAAGCTCGGCGTAGAAGCCGCCCTTTTGCAAAAGCTCCTCGTGGTTGCCGCTTTCGATGATGTCGCCGTCCTTCATGACTAAGATGATGTCGGCGTTTCTGATGGTGGACAGCCGGTGGGCGATGACAAAGGAGGTCCGCCCCTTCATCAGCTGGTCCATGGCCTGCTGCACCTGAATTTCCGTGCGGGTGTCCACGGAGCTGGTGGCCTCGTCCAGGATGAGAAGCGGCGCGTTTTCAATCATCGCCCGGGCGATGGTCAGCAGCTGCTTCTGGCCGGCCGAGAGGGTGGTGGCTTCGTTGAGGACCGTGTCATAGCTGTGGGGCAGGGTCCGGATAAAGTGGTGGATGCCCACAGCCTTGCAGGCGTTCTTGACCTCTTCGTCGGTAACGCCCTCTTTGCTGTAGATAATGTTCTCCTTGATGGTGCCCTCAAACAGCCAGGTGTCCTGGAGCACCATGCAGAACAGGTCGTGGACATTTTCCCGGGTGAGTTCCCTGGTCGGTACGCCGTCAATGCGGATTTCGCCGCTGTCCACCTCGTAAAAGCGCATGAGCAGGTTGACGATCGTTGTCTTGCCCGCGCCGGTGGGGCCGACGATGGCCACCTTCTGCCCGGCCTTGATATCCACGGAGAAATCCTTGATGATGGTCTTGCCCGGCTCATAGCCGAATTTCACATGGTCAAAGGTCACGTTGCCCTTGACCTTTTCCAGCTTCCGCGTCTTATGCGACTCGTCCTCCAGCTCCGGCTGATCCAAAAACTCAAAGACGCGCTCGCTAGCCGCCGCCGTGGACTGGAGCGAGGTTGCCACCTGGGCCAGCTGCTGCAGCGGCTGCATAAACATGCGGATATACACGGTGAACGCCACAATGGCGCCGAATTGGATGACGCCCCTCTTGGTCAGCAGCGCGCCCACCACGCAGACGACAACGTAGCCGAAGTTGCCGATAAAATGCATCAGCGGCATCATCAGGCCCGAGAGAAACTGCGACTTCCAGTTGGAGTGGTACAGCTTGTCGTTGATTTCTGTAAAGGTTTTGATGGCGGCCTTTTCGCCGTTGAAGGCCTTGACAATGTTGTGGCCGGCATAGGTCTCCTCAATATGGCCGTTGATGTCGCCCAGCAACCGCTGATTGGCTGAGAAGTATTTCTGGGTGCGGCTTAAAATCAGGCGCACGAAGGCAAAGCCGAAAACCGTCGAGACGATGGCCGCGGCGGCCATGATGGCGTTGGTGACAAACATCATGATAACAGAGCCCACAAGGGTCGTCGTCGCGACAACCAGCTGCCCGAGGCTCATGTTCAAAGACTGGGCCAGGGTGTCCACGTCGTTTGTGATGTAGCTCATGACGTTGCCCACGGAAGCGTTGTCAAAATACCTCAGGGGCAGCCGGTTGATCTTTTCAGAAATGGCGCGCCGCAGGGAAAAGGACAGCTTCTGGGTGATCTCCGTCATCGTCCAGCCCTGGCCGATGTTCAAGAGCGCCCCGATCACATAGATCAGGATCAGCGTCAGGCACAGGCTTGTAATTTTGTCAAGGTCCAGGTACCAGCCCGTACCGTTATTGAGGCCGGCAAAACCCGCCGACATGGTGTTGGTGATCTGCTCGAGCACCTTCGGCCCGATCAGCGTCGTTATAACGCCGCCGATGGCGCAGACGGCCGCGATAATCATCGCCGGCACATATTTACGCGCGAATTTCAGGGTCTTTTTCCAGCCGCCTTTAAAATCCTTCGGCTTCTCCATGGGCATCCGCATGTGCGGCGGCGGGCCGCCGGGGCCGGGGCCCCGGGTTTGGAATTTGGTTTGGCCGATTTCGTATTCGTTTCTGCTCATGCGCCAAGCTCCTCCTTTGACAGCTGGGAATAGGCAATCTCCCGATAGACCTCGCAGGTTTTCATCAGCTCGTCGTGGGTACCGATGCCCACCAGCCGCCCGTTGTCCAGTACGACGATCTTGTCGG
The DNA here is from genome assembly GCA_029267955.1 of Sporobacter termitidis. Lineage (GTDB taxonomy): Bacteria > Bacillota > Clostridia > Oscillospirales > Oscillospiraceae > Sporobacter > Sporobacter termitidis_A. The sequence continues at coordinate 3,970 of JAJUHI010000116.1, forward strand.
CGTCCCGGATGGTGCCGATGCGCTGGGCGACAATCATGCTGGTGACGCCGGCCGTCTCCTTTTTCAGCGCCTTACGGAGCAGCCGGTCGGTTTTATAGTCCAGAGCGGAGAAGGAATCGTCGAAGATATAGATCTCCGGCTTCCGGCAGACGGCCCGGGCAATGGCCAGGCGCTGCTTCTGTCCGCCGGACAGGTTGGTACCGCCCTGGGCCACGTGGGCCTCGTACTGCCCTTCCATCCCCTCCACGAAGTCCGTGCTCTGGGCGACGGCCACAGACTTTTTGATGTCCTCTTCCGTGGGCGGCTCCCGGCCGTTGTCGCCGTAGCCCACATTCGACGCCACCGTACCGGAAAACAGCAGGGGCCGCTGGGGGACGTAGCCCAGCTTGTTGCGCAGGGCCGCCTGCGTGTAATCCCGGACGTCGACGCCGTCAATCAATATCTGGCCCTCGGTGACGTCGTAAAACCGCGGGACAAGGTTAATCAGCGTGGATTTGCCGCTGCCGGTGGAGCCGATAAAGGCGATGGTTTCACCCTTGCTGACCTTAAAGCTGATATCCTTGAGCACGTAGTCCTCCGCGTCAGGGTACTTGAAGCTCACATTGCGGAACTCCACCTCGCCGGCAATCCCTTCCGGCGACGATTCGATTTTCCCGTCCAGAATCTTCGGCTCGGTGTCCAGCACCTCGTTGACGCGCCGGACGGAAACCATAACCCTGGGCAGCTGGATAAACAGCATGGTGAGCATCATAAAGGACATCAGGACCATCATGACGTACGAGGAAAACGCGACCATGTTGGCAAACAGGCCGAGCTTTTCAGGCGCGGCCGCTTCGTTGATGAGATACGCGCCCACCCAATAGATGCCCAGCGTCAGGCAGCTTTGAATCAGGCCGATGCCGGGCTGGAAGATAGACATGGCCCGCATGGTCTGAATATGGTTGTTCATAATGTCGGTATTGGCCGTATCGAACTTGTTCTCCTGATACTTTTCGGCGTTATAGGCCCGGACGACGCGGATACCCGTCAGGTTTTCCCGGGCCACCCTGTTGAGGTTGTCGGTCAGCGTCTGTATCCTGCGGAACCTGGGCAGGACATAGCTGAAAACGGACAGTATCATAATGAGCAGGATAACCACCGCGCCGCCGGTGAGCGTTGTCCACTTCCAGCTGGAGACGGAGATCTTGCCAAGGGCCCAGACCGCCATGATGGGCGCCCGCAGGACCATCTGGATGCACATGACAACGAACTGCTGAAGCTGGGTAACGTCGTTTGTGGAACGTGTGATCAGGCTGGCCGTAGAGAAGGTGCTGAGCTCCTCCATGGAAAAGGCCTCAACCCTATGGAAAATAGCCGATCGCAGCCTCTGGCTGAAGCGCGCGGCGATATGCGCGCCGAACCAGCCCAGACCGATGGTCGTGGCGGCGCTGCCCAGGGTGCACAGCAGCATCCTGATACCGGCGCTGTAAATTGCCGACATGGGGCTGCCGGCGGTTTGAATGTTGACGGTGATCGCCGCCATGTAGTCCGGCAGCTTGAGGTCCAGCCAGGTTTGAATGATGACGAGGCAGAGGCTTGCGGCTATCATCATCCACTCTCTTGATTTCAGGTACTTCAGAATTTTAAACATTAATGCCGCTCCTTAGATGAAATGATCTGACGCGATTGGACGTTTACTCTCTGGGTCCGAAAATCCGCTCGGAAATCTCCGCAATCCGCTCGGCCAGCCGGATGTACGCCCGCGCGTCCTCCTCGCCCAGCTCGGTGAGCAGGGCGACCATGCGCTGGTGCATATCCCGCCGCTCGCTTTCCACCAGTTCCCGGCCCTGGTCGGTAATGGAGACGATCACCTTCCGCCGGTCCTTGGAATCGGCGTGCCGCTCAATAAGCCCCTTCGACTCCAGGCTCTTGAGCGCCATGGCGACGCGGGCCGTGCTGGTGTTCATCGCCGCCGACAGCTCGCTGGGGAGCGCCTCTCCCTGCCCGAAGTTGAGATAATTGAGGATAAACATCTCCCCGTGCAGGAAAGCGTTGGCCTTTTTCGGCCAGAAGCTCGACTTCATCATCCTGCCCTGAGATTCCAGAAATTCCTTGGCAAGCTGCGAATAGTCCATCTTATCACCGCCCTTTGCCTGCGTCTTTTGACGCGGATTGTTAGCAGGTTTAGCTATCGTTATTAATATCTAACACCTTTAATTACTAACGTGCTTAGTAATTATAGCACCGGCAATTATTCCCGTCTATGTCTATTATTCATAAATCCCCGCCCCAACATTATCTATTATTGTGCAAACAGCCTGTTTCCCCCGGGCGTGTTGCGGGAGCGCCGGGGCGCTGATTTTTGCGGTTTGACTTGCCAGCGCGGCGGCATTCTGATACAATATGCTGGAAAGGATGCGATGACCTGTGAGTGGCTTTACTTCGTCCAAAACGGCAAACAACGCGCCCCTGGGCACCTACGAGGCGCTGGCGCTGCTCTGCCTGCAGAAGCAGCGGGATCTGGACGATTGCACGCCGGAAGAAATCGTCGGCCGGTTTATCGAAACCCACGACCGGATCGTCAAGGAATTCGGCCGCCAGCAGGAGGCCAGAAAGCGCCGTTTAAACCCGCTGCCGCTCTAAAATACACGGCGGATTTCAGCATACGGAGGACGTCCTATGAGTATAGAAATAACAGGCGCTTCCCTGCCCCTTCAAACCGCGCCCGCTCAGACGGCGCAAGCCGCCGGCGGTACCGGCTTTTCCGATGTTCTCAAATCGGCCCAAGCCGGACAGGCTGTGGATCTGGACGCGATCTTCCAGGCGGCATCCGAGAAGTACGGCGTATCCGTCAGTTTGTTAAAAGCGGTGGCCAAGGCGGAATCGAATTTTAACCCCAACGCCGTTTCCCGCTGCGGCGCCATGGGCATCATGCAGCTGATGCCCGGCACGGCGGCGTCTCTCGGCGTGACGGAGCCCTTCGACCCCGAGCAGAACATCATGGGGGGCGCAAAATACCTCAGCGGTCTGCTCCAGCAGTTTGACGGCGACGTCCGGCTGGCGGTGGCCGCGTACAACGCCGGGCCCGGTAACGTGAAAAAGTACGGCGGCGTCCCGCCCTTTGACGAGACGCAAAACTATGTGACAAAAGTCCTCGGCTATCTGGGAACGGACATCACGGCCGGCACGACGGTGGTCGCCGGCAAATCCACAGACGGCGCTTCCGGCGGCGGCAACGCCCTGGGCGAGCTGCTCAAATA
>JAJUHI010000117.1 GCA_029267955.1 Sporobacter termitidis
CCGACAATTGTGGCCAATGCGACGGGAGACGTGGGGCCGAACAGAGCGATCGCGACCGCGACGGCCAGTTCAAAGAAGTTTGACGCGCCGATCATGCCGGCCGGCGCCGCGATGTCATGTGGAAGCTTTAATAGCTTTGCGGCCAGATAGGCGATAAAGAATATCAGGTATGTCTGTATCGTCAGCGGTACGGCAATCAGGATGATGTGCAGCGGGTTGCCGAGGATGACATCCCCCTGGAACGAGAATATTATTATCAGCGTCAGGAGCAGACCGGCAATGGTGATGTTGCCGAATTTGGGTATAAACCTGTTGTTGAAATACTCCTCGCCGCGTCTTTTAATCACATTGATCCGCGTGAGCATGCCGGCCGCAAGCGGAATGACGACGAATAACACCACGGAAAGAATGAGGGTATCCCACGGGATGGCCACGCCGCTGACACCCAGCAGAAAAGCGACAATCGGCGTGAAGGCAAAGAGGATGATGAGGTCGTTTGTGGCCACCTGAACAACGGTATACGCCGGGTTGCCCCTCGTCAGATGACTCCAGACAAAAACCATCGCCGTACACGGCGCGGCCCCAAGCAGGATGGCGCCGGCAAGATAATCTTTCGCCAGGTTGGTCGGAATAACAGCCTTAAAAATCACATAGAAGAAGAGCATCGCAATTCCATACATAGTAAAAGGCTTGATGAGCCAGTTGGTTATCCATGTGACGAAGAGACCCTTCGGGTTTTTCCGCACGTTGACAATGCTCTTAAAATCGACTTTTAACATCATCGGATAAATCATAACCCAGATGAGGACCGCAATCGGTATGGACACATTTGCATATTCAAATCGGTTTAAAAAAGCCGGCACGCCCGGCAGAAACCTGCCGATGAAAATCCCCGCCGCCATGCACAGAATAACCCACACCGTCAGATATTTTTCAAAAAAGCCGATGCCCGTGTTTTTTTCTTTTTCCATGATGCTTACTCCCTCTATGATATCAAGATTCAGGAAAAACCGATTGTCAGGCTTTTTAATGACACATGTCGCTGCATTTACATTTTTGCATTTTATCAATATCCGATTGGTAACACGGCAGCGACGCGATCTTCTTCGATATATAGCTTAAGAGCTCCCGGTTGTCTTTCTTAAACTCTTCGTCGATCTTATAGTAAGACCATTGGGCCCTTTTCGTACTCGACACGATCCCGGCATTTTTAAGGATGTTGAGATGCCTGGAGGCGTTTGATTGCGTCATTTCAAGGCAAGCCTCAATCTCACAGACACACATCTCGCCCTGCATCAGAAGCCCCAGTATCCGCAGTCTGCTTTCCTCTGACAAGGCTTTAAAAATATCAACCACACCGGTCACCCCCGAATAAATATTCGCTAATCCGCATATGCGCATATACGAATTCTATCACATATCATAGAGATGGTTCAACCGTCTTTTATGAAGCTTTCTCGGCAAATTTTACTTTTACTATTGCAATTTGCAACTGTTTTGTATTACAATAGTTGCAACGTGAGGTGATTATGTGGTTACGCTCGAAAACGCCAAAAAGCTGCGGGAGCTTATCCGGTTCATTGAGAGGAAGCTCGGTGTCCTGGAGGACGGCGAAATGGCCTGCTGCGGGGTCACGATGGCGCAATGCCACGCGCTTGTGGAAATTGGGCGCGCCGGCTCCATATCCTTAACCGATTTGGCAACTCTGCTTGACCTCGACAACAGCACGATGAGCCGGACTGTCAATAATCTGGTCAACAAAAAGCTCGTCGACCGGCGTGTTGATCCCACCAACAGACGGTATGTGACGATTAAACTCATGCCCGACGGGATGAAGTCTTTTAATGAGATCGAATCAAAAATGGAGAGCTATTTCTTGCAGATACTCCGTGCGATCCCGGACGATAAGCATGAGCAGGTTCTGGAGAGCCTGCAACTCCTGTTAAAGGCGATATCGGAAACCGAATGCTGCACATGAGAAGATTCTGCTGTAATGCCGTCATGTATTTAATCGAATGGGGTGAATTAAAGTATGGCAAAAGCTTGCTGCGGCGGGTCCGGCGCGTCTGTCCGCCGCGTCAAAAAATCCAGCTGCTGCGGAAGCAGTGAAAAAGCTAGTGAACAGGCCCAGGCCTGCTGCGGAAATAAGGACTCGGAAACGAATCAGAATGCATGCGCCTGTGCAAAGGGCGCGAGTTTTGACGCCGAGTGGGTTACCGGTAGAATCGCCACGCCGGCGGGCGACGTCCCCCAGGCGGCGACGAAGCTCACTTTTAAGGATACGTTAGGTTCCTGGAAGTGCCGCTGGTCAATCAACCGGATGAACTACAAGGTGGAGCCGGGCATTTACGCTGTCGGGACGCCGGATGCTGCTTCCCCCGTTTTGGTTACCGCAAACTATAAAATGACCTTTGACAGGCTCCGTGAGCAGCTTGGCGGCCTCAGTCTGTGGATTGTCGTATTGGACACAAACGGGATTAATGTCTGGTGCGCCGCGGGTAAAGGCACCTTCGGTACGGAGGAGCTTATAAAACGCATCAAGGCTGTCCGGCTTGCAGACATCGTGTCCCATCGCACGATCATTTTGCCGCAGCTCGGGGCCGTCGGCGTTGCCGCCCACGAAGTGACGAAGGAAACAGGCTTCCGGGTAATCTATGGGACAATCAGAGCCAAAGACATCAAAGCCTTTCTCGCAAACGGCATGAAAGCGACGGAGGAAATGCGGACTGTTAAATTCACCTTCGCCGACAGGATTGTGCTGACGCCGGTGGAGCTTGTCGGTACGATGAAGCCAATGCTCATCGCCTTCGGCGTGCTGTTCATCCTAAACGCTATTGGGTTCGGGCATTACGGTTGGGCCGACTTTTATGGCATCATCGGTTCGGTCTTGATTGGCGCTGTTGTCACTCCTGCCCTGCTGCCCTGGGTGCCGGGACGGGCATTTTCATTTAAGGGCGCGCTGCTGGGCCTACTGTGGGCGGCCGGTTTTCTTCTCCTCAACGGCCTGCCGGCCGCGCCGGTGTTCGGCTGGTTGAAGGCGGCGGCATATTTCCTCCTGCTCCCCGCGCTCTCCGGCTTTTTAACAATGAATTTTACAGGGAGCTCGACCTACACATCATTGTCCGGGGTTGATAAAGAAATGGAGATCGCCCTCCCGATCATGCTGTTCGCGGCAGCCGGCGGCGTCCTGCTGTTGCTCGTCAGCGACTTTATCCGTCTGTTTGGAGGCGCGCTTGTATGAAATACTTGAAAAACGTTGTCACGCTGCGGCACGACATCGAAAAATGCACCGGCTGCGGTATGTGTTTGGAGGTTTGCCCCCACAGGGTATTTATACCGTCGGAAGGAAAAGTCAAAATCCGGGACCGCGATGCCTGTATGGAATGCGGGGCGTGTGCGCGCAACTGTCCCTTTGGAGCGATTGAGGTCGACGAAGGCGTCGGCTGCGCCGCAGCCATCATCATGAGCTTCTTTACCGGAGAAGAGCCCTCATGCGGCTGTTAGGTTCTTTCTGATCTGATACCGGTTCAAGCCAAAGACACAAATAAAAAACAGTCGGGATTATTGGAGTCCGCTTATCCAATAACCGACTGTTTTTGCTGTTTAGAATTTAATTTCCTTATTTTAAAGCTGTCAGCCGCGCTGAAACCGCGCCATAATCGCCTTGTTCCCCTTTTCAGGGTCGATGCCCATGTTGGAGAGCACCGCGTGCTCGTCCAGGGTGCCTTTCCCCTGGGGCACGAGATACGCCCCGCAGTCGCTGCCGGCGGCGATTAAAACGCCCCGCCCGTACGCTTGTATGAGCACTTCCCGCTGGGCCTCATGTATACGGCGCAGGGTGCCGTCGTCATACCGACCGTTGCCGATGAGATTATAGACCGCGACGCAGGTGGGCACCCAGACGGCGCCGGACTGGAGGAAATGGCCAATGACGCTCTCGTCCGGCCAGAAGCCGTGCTCGATGCTGTCAACCCCCGCCTCCAGCGCCGCTTTTATATTGTCCGCGCCGTTGCAGTGGGCCATCACGGCAAACCCTTCCCCGTGGGCGATATAGACCGCTTCCTTCAGCTCCTCGCCGGTGAAAACGGGGCCCGTGATCTTGCCGCCGTCGTCAAAGTCCAGCATGCCCGTTACCGTCAGCTTCACAAAGTCCGCGCCCAGCCGGGCGCCCTCGCGAATTAAGGCCACAAAGTCCCGCAGATTGTCAAAGCTGCGCCCGTACATGGCGCCGTAGTGGCCCGTTTTATGGGCGATGAAAACCGGCGTCCTGTAGTCGATGCCGTATTCCCCGGCGAGTTTTTTGGCATAGGCGGAAACCTGGTATTTATCGCCGCCGTCCCGGTAAAACCCGACGCCGGCGGCGGCCACCGCCTCCAGCGCCCCTTTGAGATATGCCGTGTCCACGCCGTTTTTATGCCGCGCCATGGCGTCGTGATAGCTCACGCCGTCGGCGATGATATGTCCGTGACACTCAAATCTCATACAGATATCCCTTTTCCTTAAGCCACCGTACCGACGGGGCGCTTTCGATGGACTCCACTGTCAAGGTCGCCTCGGGCTGGCCCTCCGTAATGAGCGCCAGGAGGCTCTCCATGTCGATCTCGCCGTCCCCCAAGGCGCCGTGCCGGTCCGGCCAGCCGCCGTTGTTGTGCAGATGGACATGCCCCAGATACGGCAGTATTCGCTCCGTCCATTCCATCAGCGTCAGGCCCTTTTTTGTGATGTTGGCGTGGCCCGTGTCCAGGCACAGGCGCAGGCGCAGGTCGTCCACGCCACGGACGATATCAATCAGCATGTCCGGCTCGTCCTCCAGGACGTTTTCAAGAACAAGCGTCAAGTCATCCGGCTTGTCGCTTAAAAACTCCTTCCAGAACACAATGGAGCGCTCGGCGAAATAGGGCTTGAAATACACAAAGGGCACATAGCCGGAATGGGCCACCAGCCGCCGGATCCCATACGTGCAGGAAAGCTCGTAGGCCTGCCGGTACCGGGCCTTGGCGATCTCGTAGATCTTGGGGTCAATGGCGGCCGGGCACAGCTCGTTAAAGGGCATGTGCATCACACGCCGGTCGACGCCGTCCAGCTTCTCCCGGACCAGCGGGCCGTATTCGTTGAAGTTTTCATCCATATTGACAGCCGTGCAGAATTCGGCAATCTCCAGGCCGAGGCCGTATTGACGGGCCGTTGACACCGCGTCCTTCGCCACAGTGGATAAGTACAGGCGGTCTTTGATATTTTTATTCATCGGTCGGTTCACCTCAAAGCAGCTTCAACGGTAGCATGATTAGTCGCCCTTGTCAATCGTCGGGACAGGCCCGCGCCGCCCGCCCGCGCGCCGCTTGACATTCCGGCGGCGGGTGTTTACAATAAACAGGACAAAGAAAACGGTCGTCGATGCCGCCCCGCCGGTGGGCGCCATCACGGGAAGTCGGGTGAAAATCCCGCGCGGAGCCGCCGCTGTAACGGTACCAGCTTTGTTTCATTGGCAGGCCGCCGGCCTCGCCTGGTCACTGTAGCGCATTTTGGATTTACAGCCAGATGCCTATGGGAAGACGAAGCAAAAGCGATGACGCCGAGCCAGAATACCGGACGACCGTGTTATCAAGCTGCGTGGCTGACGGACCTTTGGCAACGCAAAGAACATCTGGCGATGTTCTTGGGGCATCCTGACGATGTTCTTTATGCGGTGTTTTCATCTGCTCTCCGTCAAGGGGAGTTTTATTTTTTAAGCCTGAACGAGGGGTCGACATGGATTTTTTACAGCTGAACAACTCTATCCCCTGCCGTGACGAGGGCGCGGCCCAGCGTGCCAAGGCCCGCTGGGATTCCATCGCAAAGCCCCTGGGCAGCCTGGGCCTTCTGGAAACGGCCATAATCAATATCGCCGGCATCACAGGCAGCCCCGACGTGCATCTGGACCGCCGGGCCGTCCTCGTCCTGTGCGCAGACAACGGCGTTGTCTGCGAGGGCATCTCCCAGACCGGCAGCGAGGTGACAAAGGCCGTTGCGGAAAACCTCACCAGAAAGCAGACGTCGGTCTGCCATATGGCAAAGGCGGCCCGGACCGAGGTGATCCCCGTGGATATGGGCATGAACTCCCGGCTTAGTAATCCGCTGCTTTTGGACCGGCATATCGCCGACGGCACGCAGAATATCGCCGTAGGCCCCGCCATGACGCGGGAGCAGGCCGAAAAGGCCATCATGGCCGGCATCGAGCTGGCCCGGGACTGCGCCAAGCAGGGGTATCAAATCCTGTGCACCGGTGAAATGGGTATCGGCAACACCACCACCTCCAGCGCCATCGCCTCGGTGATGCTTGGAAAGCCGGCCCGGGCGGTGACAGGGCGCGGCTCCGGTCTCTCGGACGAGGCGCTGGAACGGAAAATCCGCGTCATTGAAAAGGCCATCGCCGTCAACAAGCCCGACCCGGAGGACGCCATGGACGTGCTCATGAAGCTGGGCGGCTTTGATATCGCCGGCATGACCGGCATTTTCATCGGCGGCGCTCTATGCAGAATTCCGGTGGTTATCGACGGCATCATCAGCTCGGTGAGCGCCCTGCTGGCCTCCCGGCTGTGTCCGGCGTCCCGCGGCGCCATGCTGGCAAGCCACATCTCCGGCGAGCCGGCGGGCCTGATGCTGCTGGAAGCGCTGGGCCTTAAGCCCCTGATCACGGCGGAGATGCGCCTGGGCGAAGGGACAGGCGCCGTCGCCCTGCTGCCGCTGTTGGACCTGGCCCTGGCCGTCTACCACGGCTCCTCCTCCTTCGAGGACATCGGCATCGAGGCTTATAAGCCGCAGTAACCGGTACATAGCCTCCCCCAAGGGGGAGGTGGCATTTGCTTTGCAAATGACGGAGGAGGTTCGCCAAGGCGGACAAACCTAACTTAACACCCACGAGGAAGGAACACACATGCGCACACTGGTCATCGGCGGAGCCGCCTGCGGAAAAAGCGAATATGCGGAGGCGCTGGCGGCTGTCCAGCCGGAGCCGCGCTATTATATTGCCACCATGATGCCCTTCAGCCGGGAGGATTACCTGCGGATTGAAAAGCACCGTCTGCAGCG
>JAJUHI010000118.1 GCA_029267955.1 Sporobacter termitidis
ACGGGAGAACGCTTCGCGCACGGGCCTGTCCTGCATCGAAACGCGCCTGATGGACGCCCGGGACCCGGACGCGGCGCTTTTGGGACAAGCCGACCTGGTGATTGCCGACGTGCCGTGCTCCGGCTTCGGCGTCATCCGGAAGAAGCCGGAGATCCGTTACAAGGAAAGGCAGGAGGTTAAGGCGCTGCCGGCGCTGCAGCTGGAGATTGTCAAAGGTTTATCCCGGTGCGTCAAACCCGGCGGCCTGCTGCTGTATGCCACCTGCACGCTCCTTGAAGAGGAAAACGAAGAGGTGGTTGACGCCTTCCTGCGGGACACGCCGGAATTTGCCCTGGAAGCCTTCCGGCTGCCCGAACCGGTGGGCGATGTCCCGGCCGGGTTCGTGACGCTCTGGCCCCACCGCCACGGGACGGACGGATTTTTTATCGCCAGGCTGAGGAGGCGTTTGACCCCATGAAGGAGGATATCAAATCCTATCTGCTCCCGGAGCTGACGGAAAAGCTTGCCGAGATGGGCGAGCTCCCGTATAAGGCGCTCCAGATCTTCCGGTGGCTGCACAGCGGCGCTGCGTCCTTTTCCGAGATGACCAATCTGTCCAAAGACCTGCGGGCCAGGCTGGAGGAACGCTTTTATATCACCGTGCCCGAGGTCGCCCAGAAGCAGGTGTCAAAAAAGGACGGCACCATCAAGTATCTCTGGCGTCTTCGCGACGGCAACTGCGTGGAGAGTGTCCTCATGCGGTACCGCCACGGCAATTCTGTCTGCATCTCCTCCCAGGTGGGCTGCCGGATGGGCTGCCGTTTCTGCGCGTCCACTCTGGGCGGCCTGGTCCGAAATCTTGCCCCCTCGGAGATCCTGGACCAGGTGCTTTTCACCCAGAAGGAGTCGGGGCTTAAAATCTCCAACATCGTCCTCATGGGCATCGGAGAGCCGCTGGACAACTACGACAATGTCCTGCGCTTTCTAAGGCTTGTGACCGACGAAAACGGCATGAATATCGGCATGCGCCATATCTCCCTGTCCACCTGCGGCCTCATAGAAAAAGTTGACAAACTGGGTGATGATAATTTACAATTGACGTTATCGGTATCGCTCCACGCGCCGGATGACGAGACGCGGTCGCGCCTTATGCCCGTCAATAAATCCTGCGGCGTTGACGAGTTGCTGGCTGCCTGCCGGGCGTATTTCAAAAAAACCGGACGGCGGATTTCCTTTGAGTATGCGATGATCGACGGCGTCAACGATACGCCCCGTCACGCAAAGCTGCTTGCGGATAAGCTGAAGAACACCGTAAGCCACGTCAACCTCATATTGCTCAACAAAGTATCTGAAAGTAATTTCAGTCCGAGCTCGCGGGAAAACCTTGAAGCGTTTATCGGCATCCTGCGCGATAACAAAATCAACGTTACGGTACGGCGGCGGCTGGGCGGCGACATTGATGCGTCCTGCGGCCAGCTGCGCCGTAAAAGTATGTCAAGCTGATGCGGGCAGGCGGCGGGGGATAGAAATATATGGTAATATATGGTATAACAGATAGGGGCAAGGTCCGAAAAATCAATCAGGACGTCTGTTTGACACATTACGACGAAGATAAAAAAATCGCGCTGCTTGTCGTCTGCGACGGTATGGGCGGCGCGAAGGCGGGGGACGTGGCCAGTCAGATGGCGGCGGAGACCTTTATGCAGACGGTGACGGGCCATCTCACCCCGGAGAGCACCATCATCGACATCACCCAGTACATGACAACAGCCGTCAAGCAGGCGAATGAGGCGGTTTACGAAAAGAGCCTGTCCGATGCCGACTGCGCCGGCATGGGGACAACGCTGGTGGCCGCCGCCGTTACGCCTGCCGGCGCCGTCATTGTCAACGTGGGCGACAGCCGGGCTTACCATATAACCGGCTCTAAAATCACGCAGATCACCAAAGACCATTCCGTTGTCGAGGACATGATCGACAGGGGAGACCTGACCCGGTCCGAGGCCAGCAGCCACCCCAGCAGAAATCTGATTACCCGGGTGCTGGGGACAGCGGCCGAGTCAGAGCCTGACTTCTTTTTCACCAATCTGGCCGCCGGCGATTTTCTGCTGCTGTGCTCCGACGGGCTTTCCAATGTGGTTTCGGAGCAGACGATCAAATCCGTCGTTACCGCCGGGTCGGATATTCAAGATATATGTAGGAGGCTGATTGACCTGGCCGTCGAAAGGGGTGCTCCCGACAACGTGACGGCCGTACTGCTGCGCCGTTAGCATATCACCTTCGGACAGGAGGCTAACCAAATGGACACTACCGATAAGTACATCGGGCGTTTTCTCGACAACAGGTACGAGATCCTTGAAAAGATCGGCACCGGCGGCATGGCCGTCGTCTATAAGGCGCGCTGCCACCGCCTTAACAGAATTGTTGCCATTAAAATACTTAAAGACGAGCTTGCCGGCGACGCGGATTTCAGACGGCGTTTCCGCACGGAATCCCAGGCTGTTGCCATGCTGTCACATCCGAATATCGTCGCTGTTTATGACGTCTGCCGGTCCGGCGACGTCGAATATATTGTCATGGAATATATCGACGGCATTACGCTCAAGCAGTATATCACCCGTAAGGGCGTTCTCAACTGGAAGGAGGCGCTCCATTTCGCCTCCCAGGTGGCAAAAGCCCTGGCCCACGCCCATTCCCGGGGCATCATCCACCGGGACATTAAGCCCCACAACATCATGATCGTCAAGGACGGCAGCGTGAAGGTGGCCGACTTCGGCATCGCCCGGCTGCAGTCCACGCAGAACACCCTGACCCAGGAAGCGCTGGGCTCCGTCCATTATATTTCGCCGGAGCAGGCCAAGGGCGGCCATGTGGACGCCCGCAGCGACATCTACTCGCTGGGCGTTGTCATGTATGAAATGCTCACCAGCCATCTGCCCTTTGAAGGCGATTCGGCCGTATCCGTCGCCATCCAGCATATCAGCGCCATCCCGCTGATGCCCAGCGAGCTCAACCCGGACATTCCGCCGGGTCTTGAGAGCATCACCATGCACGCCATGGAGCCCGACCTCAATCTGCGCTACGCCTCGGCCGAAGAGATGCTGGCCGACCTGGAGGAGTTCCGTAAAAACCCCGCCATCCGCTTTACTTATTCCCAAAACAGCCCCGTCAGCATCACAAACGACCGCCATGATTCCGGCCGTCTCAAGGGCAATGATCAGGCCACGCGGGAGGTGCCCTCGGGCGCGATCATCAAGGCGGAGAGCGCGCTGCCAAAGGCGGCCCGCCAGCCGGTGCGGTCGCTCAAGCAGGAAGAGTACCGCCGCCAGCGGAAAAGCGCGTCCAGGACCTCGACGCTTGTGGGCGTGTTTTTTATCATCGTCTTTCTGGTTGGCGTTTTTGTGTTCATGTGGATTAACTTCATCAATCCCTGGCTCAATCCGCCGGAGGAGATGGTGACGATCCCGAAATTTGCCGGGGAGCTGGCTGAGAATGTCCTCAACAACCCGGATTACACGGCGATCTATCGTTTCACCGAGGAGTACAGGTATGACGAAACCGTTGCGGAAGGCGTCATCATCTCCCAGGACCCGCAGGCGGACCGCCAGCAGAAGCTGCCCGCCAGCGGCATCATCAACGTCAAGCTGACCATCTCCCAGGGGCCGGAGCCCGTCGTCACCATGCCGGACCTGACGAGCAAGGAATGGCGGGCGGCCGTCCGGGAGCTGGACAATCTGGATATGGATCTGAATATTCAGGAGTCCGCCGAACCGCACAACACCATTGTCGAAGATTACGTCATCCGGACGGAGCCGGAGGCCGGCGAAAAGCTGAAAAAAGGCGATACGGTCTTTATTATTTACAGCAGCGGTCCGGAGATTAAAACCGTCAAGGTGCCCGATGTTCAGGGGCTGCCATTATCCCAGGCGCAGCTGCGGCTGGAAGGGTATAACCTGACCTGGGACGTGGTATATGAAGACAACCCCGACGTGCCGAAGGGGATCGTCATCTTCCAGGACATCATCCCCGAAACCGAGGTCCCGGAAAAGACGGAGATCATCCTGACGGTGTCCAACGGACCGGCGGAACAGTCCAATCCGCCGTCCACAACCGCGCCCTCACAGTCGTCTCCGCCCCCCGAAACGACAATCGACCCCTGGGGGTCGTCGGGGGACGATTGGGGCACGCCATGATATCAATCTGTGCATGTATTGTGCGTGATATGAATTTATGACCGGCATTATACTCAAAGCCATCAGCGGCTTCTACTACGTGGAAGCAGGGGACGAGACGATCGAGTGCAAGGCGCGCGGTCGTTTTCGCCGCGACAATATCACGCCCCTCGTGGGCGATATTGCTGAAATCACCGTGACCGGCGGCGGCCAGGGGGTTCTGGAGGATATCCTGCCCAGGAAAAACGCCTTTGTCCGGCCGCCGATCGCCAATGTGGACCAGTTGGTGCTCATCGCCTCCGGCGTCATCCCGGTGACAGACCCCTATCTGATAGACAGGATGACGGTCATTGCCGCCCACAACGGCTGCGACTGCGTCATCTGCATCAACAAAGCCGATCTGGACACCGCGGACGCGCTCTACGACACCTATACCCGGGCGGGCTTTACCACCATCCGCACCAGCGCGAAAACGGGCGAGGGGATTAAGGCCCTGCGGGAAGCCATCCGGGGCAAGGTCAGCGCCTTTACCGGCAATTCCGGCGTGGGCAAATCCAGCATCCTCAACCTATTGGAGCCCGGCTTTAACATCGCCGTCGGCGAGGTCAGCCAAAAATTAGGGCGCGGGCGGCATACCACGCGCCATGTGGCCCTCTACCGGCTTTCCGACGGGGCGCTGGTGGCCGATACGCCCGGCTTTTCGGCCTTTGACACGGAACTGATGGGGCTTATCAGCAAGGAGGCGCTGCCGGGTTTATTCCGGGATTTTGAGCCGTATATAGACGGCTGCCGCTTTAGGGACTGCGCCCACGTGAAGGAATCCGGCTGCGCCGTATTGGAGGCGCTGGGCAGGGGAGAACTGGCCCCCTCCCGCCATCAAAGCTATGTCAGGCTGTACGAACAGCTCAGCCAGGTCAAAGACTGGGAACGGCCGCAATAAGTAAACTTTTACCGCCAGGCCGCGTAAGATGTAACGGTGGCGTTGCATCACACAAGACCGGCCAAAATTTTGGCTGGCTGCGCGAAAGGCGGAGGTTTCGTGAAACGATTTTGCAGGGGCCGGACGCTGGGGTTTGTCCTGGCCGGCGCCGGCATTCTTTTGATATTGGCCGTTGTTCTCCCCGGTCAGCTGTGGTGGTTTGTCCTCGGTGTCGCGCTGATTCTGATCGGCATCCTGTTTCTCCAGAGCTGAACGCGCCAGGGATCTTTAACTACATAAGAAGCACCGGCAGGGCGGAATGTTTCCGCCCTGTTTTTTATTTTCATAACAACTTATATAGAAACAAGCCGTCATAATCCGTTCTCCCGGCACATACATTTTACAAGAAATCATTTAAGGAGAGGACGATTTATGGACATCTATCTCAACAAGGAGAAGATTAACTACGTCAAAAGTGTATTCAACACAACCCTTGCCCATGAAGAGACAATGGAGATGATCGTCCCGGACGCGCTGCCGGATATCCTGCGTATCCTGGATACCGACGCCAACGTCTTTCTCCGGAGCAAATCCACCGACAACGGCCGTGTCACCGTTACCGGGATCGCCGCGACGACGGTACTGTATTGTCCGGAAAATGAAAACGGCGTAAAGAAAATGACGCTGGAGATCCCGTTTACGGCGATGGCGGCCGATCCTGAAATATCGCCCAACAGCCGCGTGACGGCGTCTGTGAACCTGGCCGCCGCCGACGCATCCATGATCAACCCCCGCAAAATCGTCGTGCGCGTTGAATTTTTGACGGATTTGGCCTGTTATAACGACGCGGACTTCCAGGTCGCCGCCGGTCTGGATGAGGATAACGAAGCCGACATCGAGCTGATGACCGACAACACCGACATCGTCACCACCACCGGCGTCAAGGAAAAAACCTTCGTCATTTCCGATGAGCTGTTAATCCCCGGCTCAAACCCGCCTCTGGGCGAGCTCCTCAAAACCCGCGTCGTTCTGACGCCGGAGGAAACCAAGGTCGTCGGCAGCAAGCTGATTTTAAAGGGGAACGCTAACACCACGCTCCTGTATAACGCCGCCGGAACAAACGAGCCCAACAAGGCCGATTTCAACACCGAGTTTTCACAGATAATCGAGCTTGACAACCCCGCCGGCGACAGCAGCTTTAATATCATCCTGATGCCCACAAACGCATATTTCGACGGCGAGCCCACAACCCATAACCCGGACGGGCGCACCGTGATCATGGAAGTTCACGCCGTCGCCCAGTGCATCACCCAGGAGAAAAAGCGGATTGCCTTTATCTCCGACCTCTACAGCACGAAGTATAAGCTGGAGCAGGAGCTTGTGGACAACGCCTTTGAGACGAAAAACAACGTCAAGACCTCCGCCGTCTTCCACGGGCTCATGGACACCCCGACCCATGTCTCCAGAGTGATCTCCCTCAACGTCCACACCGGCCCGGTATCAACTATGGTCCAGGGCGGCATGCTGACGCTGCGCTGCCCGGTCTTCGTCAACGCCGTCTATCAGGCGGATGACAACCGCCTGCTGTCAACGGCCCGTCATTACGAGGTGGAAACGAACGCCGATGTGGGTGAAAACGGCCGGTTTTCGGTCACAGCCAACTGCGGCCGTGAGATTTTCGGCGTGGCGGCGGGCAACGCCATCGAGCTGCGCATTCCCGTGGATTTCAACATCAGCCATACGGTGGAGCGGCAGATTCGGACCCTCTCCGGCCTCTCCTACGATGAAACGGCGCCCCTTGATAACGGCAAAGCGCCGTCGCTGACGCTGTACCGCCTGCAAAGAGGGGATACCATGTGGAATCTGGCCAAGCGGCATAAGACCACCGCAAAGCTCATCTTAAGTGCCAACGGGCTGGAAAACGAGGAGAACCTGGCCGCCGGCCAGCTGCTGATCATCCCGAAAAAGAGGTAGATAAAAATAAA
>JAJUHI010000119.1 GCA_029267955.1 Sporobacter termitidis
AATCATCAAGACAACCGCCCTCGACCGCAAATGGCTGCCCATCATCAGCGGTATTACCGGCGGTGTCGTCGGCGTTGTGGCGATGCTCGTGATGCCGTCATTCCCGGCCTCGGACTATCTCAACGCCATCTCCATCGGCATCGTCAGCGGACTGGCCGCCACCGGCGCCAACCAGATCGGCAAAAAGCTCAAGGGCAAATAGACCGCAAATCTGCTTTGTTTGAGAACTGACGCCGGTCAGTTCTTTTTTTTGCTTAAATTACCTCTTCCCCAACGTCCGGCCGTGTATTTTTTGTTGAAATAGACGAATAATTCCAGAGTAAAAAAGTCTTTACAAACGAAAAACCATGTGCTATATTAACTTCAGTAATAATTCTTATTATTGTTTTTGGAGGTGGCGATGAACACAGTCAGAAAGCACAGCCATAAAAGAGACGCCGTGCTTGAGAAGCTGCGCAGCACCAAATCCCACCCGTCGGCAAAGTGGATTTATGACGAGCTGCGCAAGGATATCCCGGACATCAGTCTCGGTACCGTTTACCGTAACCTCTCCGTTTTTAAGGATGAGGGCCAGATCATATCGGTGGGCGTTGTCAACGGCCAGGAACGGTTTGACGCCAACACTCGGGAGCACAACCATTTCATCTGCACCGGCTGCGGCAGCGTTTTGGATATCGACACCGATATCGAGGATGCGTTGTCGGCGGAGGTGGAACGCCGGTATGGCGTTGAAATCCACTCGCGGCAGCTGACCTATTACGGCAAATGCCCCAAATGCCGCGGCAGAGCGGAGTAAATAAAACGTATATCCAATTCTCTGAAATAACAATAAATTTAATTTTTTGGAGGTAATGAAAAATGAAGAAATTTGTTTGCAGCGTATGCGGTTACGTTCACGTCGGGGATGCCGCCCCGGAGCAGTGCCCTGTCTGTAAGGCGCCGGCGTCAAAGTTTGTTGAGCAGTCCGACGATATGACCTGGGCCGCCGAGCATGTGGTGGGCGTCGCCAAAGGCGCGCCGGAGGACATCATCAACGACCTGCGGGCAAACTTCACCGGCGAATGCACCGAGGTGGGCATGTATCTGGCCATGGCGCGGGTCGCCTACCGCGAGGGTTATCCGGAAATCGCCGCCTTCTGGGAGAAAGCCGCTTATGACGAGGCGGAGCACGCGGCGAAATTCGCCGAGCTACTGGGCGAGGTCGTCACTGACAGCACCAAAAGGAACCTGGAGATGCGCCTTGAGGCGGAAAACGGCGCCACCGGCGGGAAGGCGGACTTGGCCAGACGAGCCAAGGAGCTTAACCTGGACGCCATCCATGACACCGTCCATGAAATGGCGCGGGACGAAGCCCGGCACGGCAGAGCGTTTAAAGGCCTGCTGGAGCGGTACTTCGGGAAGTAATGGGCTTCGTGCCTTTTATATAGATCACCGGAGGGGATACGCCTGCACGGCGTTCTCCTCCGGTATTTTTATCGCAAATATTTATCTAACGTTTGTTATATTTTCGATGTTTGCCGGACACTTATCCGCAGCAAAAACAGGCCGAGCAGTCTCTTTTTAGCTTGCTTTCTGCTCCCGTTTACATTAAGATTGTCATAGGCGAATAATAAATTGAATGATAATTCAAGGTGTGTTTATGGATCGAGAGCTGTTCCGGACGACCTGCGAAAAGATTGTCAGTCAGGCTGCCGCCCCCGCGGGCGGGCGCGGCGCTTCCGGCGGGATCGGCACGCTGGGCGAAAAAACGCTCCATGCGGTGCTCAAGCATTATTACGAGCCGGATATCTCCTGTCACGAAGTCAAAATCGGTAGCTATGTGGCGGATATTTTCCGGGAAAACGCCGTCACGGAAATACAGACCCGGCAGTTTAACAAGCTCAGGGACAAGCTGGACTATTTTCTGGAGCAGTACACCGTCACCGTCGTCTATCCGATCCCCCGGACAAAGTGGCTCATATGGATGAACGGGACCACCGGAGAGGTCACAAAACGGCGCAAATCGCCCAAAGTGGGGACTGCCTTCGACGCCTTCGGCGAGCTGTATAAAATCAAAAGCCGGCTCTGCCACCCGCGCCTGCGTATCTGTCTGGCGCTGCTGGATATAGAGGAGTACCGCCTATTAAACGGCTGGAGCAGGGACAGAAAAAAGGGCTCCTGGCGTTACGACCGGATTCCGGTAGACATCGCCGGGGAGCTGATAATAACGTCGCCGGCCGATTACGCGCAGCTCATCCCCGCCTCGCTCCACGGCAGCTTCACGTCCGGCGATTTTAAGGCCGCCGCCGGCATCAGGCTGCATGACGCGCAGACGGCGCTCAATGTCCTCCACGCCGTGGGCGCCCTCGCCCGCACCGGCAAAAAGGGCAGCGCGTATCTCTATGAAAAAATATATTGAATATCCGTTCAATCCTTTAAACGATTGTGGTTTCAGCGTTTTTACGTCGTGCATATTTTACTGTCCTGCCGCACTGTTACCTGAGCAACCCTTTTTATTTTATAAGGCTATTGTCAGATTTCAGTACGATTATTTAGTTTGAATGAGTATTCAATTTATTATCCGCGGTTTTGCTCCCCTTTTTCTTCTTCTCGCGCTTGCAGTGGGGCTGCGGATAGGTTTTGCTTTTTGTTGTGTGGTAGTCGATACACTGAGCGCAGTCGCCGTAGCGTTCACAACGCTTTCTCGGGCAGCTGCACCGCTCCAGGCCGTTTTCCAGCATCGGTACACCTCATTATCATCATTACAGTTCATGAAAAAGACGCTGTCTCTATATTTATTTAATAATAGTATTTGTGGTTGCCAATAAGGGAGAACATGCTGAACGCGCCGATAACGGAAAGAACGATGCCCAGCGCCAGCCCGATCGCCCACAAAATCAGGACGGCGCGCGCCAGATTCGTCATGGATATTTTGCGCGACGGGCTGCCGACGGCGACGATAATCGTATAGACAATGTTGAAGATTGGGATCAGCTGCAGCAGAAAGAAGACGATATAGTCGCCGATGGTTGCCGGCTCCCTGTTGCCCGCATTCGGCTGCTCCTGATATGGCGGCCGGTACACCGGCTGCTGATATGCCGGCTGTTGGTAGGAACCGGCGCCGGTGGCTTCTTCAAAGGCGCTGCCGCCGCATTTGTGGCAGAATCTGTTGTCGTCGCTTAATGTCTGGCCGCATTGAACGCATTTTTTCACAGCTTCTCCTCCATCCAGATTGGGCGCTAGTTGCGCCGTCTGTCCGCTCTATGTAATCTGCCACCCATATTAACACACCGACAGCCGCCGCGCAACAAGGCGGGGCGTCTGATTCCTGCCGAAGGCGGCACGCCGCGGTCACCGGCATCCTTCCGCCGTTTCAGAAGTAACGCATAAATCGGCCGGCCGGTAATATAATGAAAGCAAGGCGGGCGCCCGCTCGACTTTTTCTTGCAATTTTCGGCTCCGGATAATAAAATGGACAAAATGCGGCCCCTAAAGCCGCCGGAACAGGAGGAATCAACCATGTGGACGCGCGCCGAACTTAAAAGCCGTGCTAAAGCCGCTTTAAAAGGACGCTATTGGGAGAGTGTCGCAGCCGTTTTGATTTTCGGGGTTATCACCGTTGTCGGGTCACTGCTCGTCTCCTGGATACCCGTCCTGGGCTATTTGCTCTCGCTGGCATTGACGTTTTTTCTCATTAACCCCATGACCGTCGGTCTGGATTTTTACTTTATGCAAAGCCGCTTGGGGTCGCCGGTGATCGGCAATCTGTTTTTTTCGTTTAACGGGGACCGGTATACGAAAATCGTCGGCGCCACGGCCTGGAAAACGCTCTTTCTCTTTTTATGGGCCCTCATACCGGCCGGCGGTGTCGCCATCGTCTTAACGAGCCTCATTGCCTCGATGCTGCCGGGCTACATGATGGGCGGCAGCTTTTCATACGGTTCGATCCCCGCCGGTCCGATCGTTGTGATGCTCATCGTTTATATTGCGGGCATGATCGTTGTTATAATGAAGCAGATTGCGTACAGTATGGTCGAGTTTATTCTCACCGACAACCCGCACATCGGTTATGACCGGGCTTTAAAGCTCAGCATCGCCATGACCCACGGGCATAAATGGAAAATCTTTGTCCTGTGGCTGTCCTTTATCGGCTGGTATCTGCTGGCGATACTGACGCTTTATATCGGGCTGATCTTCTTATCGCCGTACATTCAGGCGACCTTAACCGAGCTGTATGTCCGGCTGCGGGATGAGGCCATCAGAAACGGCCTGACGACGCCGCAGGAGTTAAATCTTGTCCTTGTGGGCGGTCCGCCCCAGGAGCAGAAGGACAACGGCGGCGCGCCTGTCCCGCCGTACTTCCCCCCTCCTAGGGACGATTCTCCGAAGTCCACGGACGATTCTCCGCAGCCCCCGGACAGCGCGCCCGATCATAACGGCGCGCCCGCGCCGGAAGCCGGCGCCGGAGACGGCGCGCCGTCGGACACGCCGGAAGACACGCCGCTGTCCGAAGGCTAAGCCGCAACGCATCCGATTTACATGATAAGGAAAGGTGTCTGCTATGATTTACGTTGTCGCCAAGCAATTTGTTGACCCCGGGAAGCTGGATGAGTTTTTGGCGCTTGCAAGGGAGCTTGTGGAAAAGACAAACAAGCTGGACGCGGGCTGCATCTCGTACGCCATGTATCAGGACATGAACGACCCTAGCGTGATCACGGTCCTTGAAACGTGGGAGAGCCAGGAGGCGCTGGATCAGCACGGCAAAGCCCCGCATTTTACGGAGCTGATCCCGAAGCTCGGGGCGCTGTGCACCAAGCCCCCGGAACTGAACCTGTACAAAAAGCTATTCTAACAAATTATCTGCTAAGCCTTGGCGGGCTTAGCAGATAATTTGTTTGTGCTTCTTTTTAGCGCAAATTCCATATAATTATTCATCATTCGCCGCCGCGGGACAAAAAGTATGCAGATAATAATACGTGAACACTCATCTTCGAAAGGAAGTCAGCGTATGAATCTGTCAAAAATAAAAAGAACCCTGTGCCTCCTGCTGGCGCTGGCGGTATTTGTGCTGCCTTCGGGCATGGTGACGCCGCCCGCCGCCGCCCAGAGCGGCACCTATACGGTCGCCCGGGGCGATACAATGTGGAAAATCGCCGTCCGGTATCAGATCGGCGTCAGCGAGCTGATTCAGGCAAACCCGCAGCTTAAAAACCCGAATATGATCTATGTGGGTCAAAAAATCAACATTCCCAGCATTGATAACGTCAAAACCCTGGAGCAGCAGGTCATTGACCTTGTCAACAAGCAGCGGGCAGCCAACGGCCTGTCGCCCCTCAAGAGCAAATGGGAGCTCTGCCGGGTCGCCCGCTACAAGTCCCAGGATATGATTAACAAGAATTATTTCGCCCACCAGTCGCCCACCTACGGCTCCCCCTTTGACATGATGGAGTCCTTTGGCATACGTTTCTCGGCCGGCGGCGAAAACATCGCCTACGGGCAGAAGACGCCCCAGGAGGTTATGAATGCCTGGATGAACTCTCCGGGTCACCGGTCCAACATCCTCAGCCCCACCTACAACCAGATTGGCGTGGGCGTGGCCAAAAAGTCCAACGGCACGTACTACTGGACCCAGATGTTTATCAAGAGCACGTAGCCTAAGTATCGGCTGTCTAAACGAAAGTCGGGGCGTCCGTCGAGACGCCCCTTCTTATTGCAGACTGTACATTCCCTCTTTATCCCTGCGCCTATCCCGCATCTCGCTTGCCCTGTCATTCCCGCGCAGGCGGGAATCCACATGTCATAAGTCCCGGATTCCTGCAGTAGGACAATTAAGCGCTACTGGCAATGTACTTTATGATATAATGAAATTATCACATCCGGGAGGCGGCGGCGATGCCCAATTTATTTGATTATCTGACCTGGCGCGGCGATCTGACCTTCAATCGGGACCCTTTCAACGAGGTGGACAATCTCATTTTTGCTTGTCTTTCCTATATCGATTATCAGGACATTGTCCCGACGGACAGGCCGGACCAGGCCGTGACGCTGGAGCAGGCGGCCCGTCAGCTGAAATCCGCGGACAGGACGATGCCAAAAGGTCTGTTTTTTGAGGGCTATATGGAGCTTCTTGACCGCGCGGCCTCGTCCGACCGGTTTAAGGACACAAACGTAGCATATCATGTCAACGCCGTGGACCATGAGGAGCCGAACCAGTTTTCCGCCACCGTCTTTTCCTACGATAAAAACCGCCATTACATCGCCTTCCGCGGCACGGACGACAATCTGGCCGGCTGGAAGGAGGATTTCCTCATGGGCTTCAAGGAGAGCGTGCGCGCCCAGGAGCAGGCGGCCCGTTATGTGGCGTCGGTTGCCCCGCGGCTGCGGGGCGGGATCATCCTGGGCGGCCATTCCAAGGGCGGCAACCTTGCCGTCTACGCCGCGTCCCGGTTACCGGACAGGCTCTGCCGGCGGATTGCTGCCGTCTACAACAACGACGGCCCGGGCTTTCTGCCGTCGCTGATTAATTCCGAGGGTTATAAAAGGATACAAGGCCGCATCGTCACCATCCTGCCCCAATCCTCTGTGGTGGGCATGCTGCTGGAACACGGCGACGATTACAAAATCATCGGCAGCACGGAGCGGTCCATTTTATCCCACAACCCCCTCACCTGGCAGGTCAGCGGGACCTCCTTTGTCCACAAAACGGAGCTGTCCAAGCAAAGCAGGCAGTTTTCCGAGGCGCTGCACGCATGGCTTTCGGCCCTTACCATGGAGCAGCGGGAGCAGTTTGTGGAGGCGCTGTTCGATATCCTCACCGCCTCCGGCGCGCGCACCCTGTCCGACCTGTCAAAGGAGCGGCTGGCCGCCATAGACGCCATGATCAAAAAGCTCCGGCAGATGGACAAGAAGACCCGCGGTTTTCTCAAAGACACAATTCTGATGTTCTTCAGCATCCGCCAGCGCATGCTGCGCGAATCCCTCGGCGAAAGCCTCGATGCGCTGCG
>JAJUHI010000120.1 GCA_029267955.1 Sporobacter termitidis
GTGCAGACCGGCGTGGGCCGGACGGGCAGCCTCTTTGCCTACCAGCAGTACGGCATCCGGCCCAATGTGGTCACCTTTGCCAAGGGCATCGCCGGCGGCCTGCCCATGGGCGGCATTCTGGCGGACGAAAAGTGCGACACCATCCTCACCGCCGGCACCCATGCGGCCACCTTCGGCGGCAACCCCGTCTCCTGCGCCGCGGCGTTGGAGGTGCTGTGCCAGCTGACGCCGGAGCTGTTGGACGGCGTCGTGAAAAAGGGCGCGATGATCCGGGAGACCATCAAAAGCTGGGTGCTGCCCGCCGTCAAGGAGATCCGCGGCATGGGCCTGATGATCGGCGTTTCGGTCGCCGGCTCGCCCAGGGAGCTCGCCGCCAAATGCATCGACAACGGCCTGTTGATGCTGACCGCCGGCAGCGACTCGCTCCGGATGCTGCCGCCGCTGACCATCTCGGAGGCCGAGATCAATAAGGGCCTGGCGATTTTAAAGAAGGTTCTGGAGGACGTTAAATGAAGAAGGATCTACTAAAGCTCTTGGGGATGACGAGGGAAGAGATTCTCCTCATCCTGGACACCGCCGACCGGCTCAAGGCCGAGCACAAGGCCGGCAAAAAGCACGATTTCCCCGCCGGCAAAACCCTGGCGATGATCTTCTCCAAGAATTCCACCAGAACCCGGGTTTCCTTTGAAACAGGCATCTACCAGCTGGGCGGCCACGGCATCTTTCTCAGCAGCGCCGACAGCCAGCTGGGGCGGGGCGAACCCATCCAGGACACGGCGCGGGTATTAAGCCGCTATTGCGACTGCATCATGATCCGCACCTATGAGCAGGAGGAGGTTGAAACCCTCGCCCGGTACGCCACCGTCCCCGTTATCAACGGGCTGACCGACTTTGAGCACCCCTGCCAGGTTCTGGCCGATTTCATGACCATCCGGGAGTACAAAAAGCGGCTGGAGGGTCTGAAAATATGCTACATCGGCGACGGCAACAACATGGCAAACTCCATCATCGCCGGCGGCCTGACCTGCGGCATGGACGTTTCCGTGGCCTGCCCGGAAGGGTACAGGCCGGACCCTAAAATCCTGGAGTTTGCGGAAGTGCAGACCTTCGCCAAATTCGAGCTGACCGTGAGCCCGGCGCAGGCGGCCAAAAACGCCGATGTGGTGTTCACCGACGTGTGGGCGTCCATGGGTCAGGAAAAGGAAACGGCCCAGCGCATGAAGGCCTTCCAGGGCTACCAGGTCAACGACGAGCTGATGGCGCTGTGCAACCCCGGCTGCATGGTCCAGCACTGCCTGCCGGCCCACCGGGGCGAGGAGATCACCGAAAAGGTCTTCGAGGACCACGCCAACGAGATTTTCGACGAGGCGGAAAACCGCCTCCACGTCCAGAAAGCCATCATGTACCTCTTAATGGGCGGAAAATAAAAGATATAAAGAAACAACCCTGCCGCCAGACAGGGTTGTTTCTTTATGTTATTTTCTCATGCCTGCCGGTACTTTTCCCGGCCTTCTTTGAAGATATCCCCGCCGCTGCAGTCCAGCGCCACGACCAGGGGCATGTCCCGCACCAGAAAGCGCTTGATGGATTCGCAGCCCAGCTCGGGGAAGGCGATCTCCTCGGCGTCCTCAATGTGCCGGGAGATGAGCGCGCCGGCGCCGCCCACGGCGCAGAGGTAAACGGCGCT
Organism: Sporobacter termitidis; assembly: GCA_029267955.1. Classification (GTDB taxonomy): domain Bacteria; phylum Bacillota; class Clostridia; order Oscillospirales; family Oscillospiraceae; genus Sporobacter; species Sporobacter termitidis_A. Next base: position 1,688 of record JAJUHI010000120.1, read on the forward strand.
GTTTCTCTTAACGGCCTCGGCCACGGCAGGGCTGCGCTCGCCCTTGCCGATGGTGGCCGCCAGACCCAGGTCATAAAGCCGGGGGGCAAAGCGGTCCATCCGGCCGGCGGTGGTGGGCCCGCAGGCGCCCACCTTGACATCGCCGTGGCCCGGCGTGGGGCCGGCGTAGTAGATGACGGCGTCCTTCAGCTCAAAGGGCAGGGGGAGGCCGTTGTCCAAAAGTTCAAACAGCTTTTTGTGGGCCGCGTCCCGGGCCGTATAGACAGTGCCGGAAAGCAGCACCCGGTCGCCGGCCCGCAGCCGCGGGGCGGCCTCGCGCAGCTCGGCGGCGTTGATCTTGTAACTGGTCAATTTTTCACCCTCGCGCAGAAGGCGGCAGCCGCCTCGGATTTTTCGTTTTCCAGCAGCGCTTTGATGTCGGAGAAGCGGGCGCCCGTCTTGTCCAGCACGTCAATCAGGTTGGACAGCGTGGCGCTCAACCGTGACAGCTCGCTGCTGATGGCGTCGGTGGCGGTCTCCACCTCGGTGCGCATGGAGGAATAGGTCTCCGTCAGGGAGGACAAATCCTCGGCGGCCTCATCCAGGGTTTTGACCTTGATGTCCATGATGCGGCGGTCGGCCACATCCAGCTCGCTTTGCAGACGGCGTATCTCGTTGTTGAGGAGGATAAGCTCCTTTTCCAGCCGGTCCCCCGTCTGCTTGTACGTGTTGCGCTGGGCCGCCAGCTCCTGGATATACCGCATGACATCGGTGGTGTCAAAGCCGCCGAAAAGCCTGCGTCTGAAACGTCGGATGTCTCCGCTCATAAGTTGTCCGCCTTTCGTTGTGTCGCCTCGGCCGAGGGGTCTTCATGTGAGAGCAGCGTATGTCAGCGGTCCGTTGCAGACCTCGTACTTCTCCGTATCCCAGACATATTTCTTCTTCATCTCGCTGTCTTTTTTCAAAAACGCCGCGGACATGCCCTTCACGTCGCACATGGCCACGTCCACGTGGTAGTAATGGTCGTCAATCGCCACGATGTTCCAGGCGTGGGGATTGCCGTTGTAGGTGCCCAGCACCACATAGCACTCCAGCCCCAGGGAATCGCACAGAGCCTTATAGGCCATGGCGTAGCCCTCGCCGATGGCGGAGCCTGTGATGAGCGCGCCGTAGGCCGTGGCCGCGGTGTTCTGGTTACTGTACTCGCCGCTGGCAGCCGTCTCCTCGTCGTAATCGGCAATCTCCGTCAGGCGCCTTGCCAGTGACAGCAATATCGCCCCGTCGCTGTTGCCGGTGACCGACTCGGCGATATTGGATACGGTGTTTTTCAGGGAGTTCTCCATGGCCTTCAGGGTGCTGTCCTCATAGCGGTAGCCAAAGACAAACTCCACAATCCGCTCCTTGCCGTGATTGGGATAAAACTCGACTGTCGTCACGGGCATCATCACGATGTCCAATGGATTTTCATAATAAATTTCGCTGACGTAGCCCAGGGCCTCGTCCGCTGTCAGCATGACGTTTTTCAGCAATACGGTCATGGAGGGCGCGTAGTCCACCAGGGTTTCGCGGAGATCGGATTTCAGGTACCGCAGGGTGGAGATGGCGATGATGCTGTCCAGCTTTTCCTTTGTGACGCTTTTATAGAGGACCTGGACCTCCACCTCGTAGTAGGACACAATCTGCGTCACGGTGCCGGTAAGGTCCGCCACGGCGTACGCCCCGATGGGGTCGTTGTTCATGATCTCCCTGCACACAAAGCTCACGTCGGCCTGCAAGTCGCCGTCGTAGCTGTAGACGTGAATCAGGCCGTAGGGCTCGTAGTCCCAGATGATATTCAGAATTTCCGCCTTCAGCTCGCCGTAGTTGCTGGCCTCGATCACGTTGTCCGGCTCGGTGACGGGCGGGTCCTCGTGGGCGGTGACCGAGAGCGTCTCGCCGTCGAGAATGGAGGCGCAGCCCGGCAGACCGATAAGCGTCAGGGCAAGCAGCATCAGCGCAGCGGTCCTGATGACAGAAAGCCGTCTTTTCATGTCTTGCCCTCCGATTGCATGTTTTGTAACAGGAACAGTCGTCCGCTTGTTCAGTAGCCCAGCGCCTCGTCGACAATGACGACTTCCGTCCGTCCGTTGCCGTTCATCGGCTCCCATAACACCACGAGCCCCCGGCAGATGCGGGCGGGACTTTGGCAGTCGTAGCACTTATCGCCGTCTTTTGCGCAGGGCGTGTTGACACCCAGACGCTTGGCGTTTTTCGGGGACGCCACGTTCCGGGCGCGCCAGAGCGCCTTGTCGTAGCTCTCCTCGAACTTGTTTATCCCCACCACAAAGTAGACTTCTTTTTTGCCGTACAGCGACGCGGCCACCCGGTTGCCGGACCCGTCGATGTTGATGATCTCGCCGGTTTCGGAAACGGCGTTGGCGGAGGTTATGTACACATCCGCCAGCCCGGCGTTTTTCCGGGCTGTTTCCGGGTCCTGCACCCAATGGCTCCAGACGGTGTTGCGGGGTGACAGGGCGTTATACAGGTCCATCTCCTTCAGCGTCATGGAGCCGCCGAAGCCGATGGTCTGTCCTTTTAGCCGCCCGGCCAGATAGTCCCGGGCCTGCTCCTTTGTGGCAAAGCGCGCCACGTCAAAGCCGCGGGCTTTAAGGTTTTTGATGGCGTTGTCGATATTCATACGCACCCTCCTTTTTTCTAGAAGAGCTCCATCTGCTGCTCGTCCTGGTCCTCCTCCTTGAGCAGGGCCCCGGCGGCGGGGATGCTCTTGACCCGGTAGCGGGCGGGATTCTGGATGGCCGTTTCGGAAAGAGGCAGCGCCCGGACGAGCTTGAACTTCTTTTTCAGCGTCATTGCCGCCACGCCGATGGTGGTCCGGGTTGTCTTCGGCGCCAGCAGGGAGGTGTCAAACACAACCACGCGCCCCTCGCTGGAATACAGGGCAATCTCCGTCTCCGCCGGCAAGGGGAGGATGCAAACCAAGGGGCTGGCGTCCGAATAGGCCCCCGTCAGCTTTTTCCGGTTCGTTTTCGTGGCGTAGGCGGACAGCTCCACCCGCGCCACCTTGCCGTTTTCATAGAAGAACAGCACATGGCCCGTATAGTCGCCCGGGTCCAGCAGATACTTGACGTTTTCGCCCTCGTCCATCTCCAGGAAGGCGGGCAGGTACGTGCCCAGGACGGACGCCTTTGTGTCCTCAAAATCGTGGACGCGGACCTTGTAAACCTGCTGCTTGTCGGAAAACACCAGCAATTCGTTTTTGTTCTGGGACTCGAAGGCCAGAAACGGCCCGTCGTTTTCCTTGTATTTCTGCTCGCCGCCCATCCGCAGGGAGAGGGGGGTGATCTTCTTGAAGTAGCCCTCCCGAGACAGGAAGATGTGGACGGGGTAGTCCTCCACCTGTTCTTCTTCCGCGATTTCCTCCACCTCGTCGTCGTAGACGATGACGGTCTTGCGCTCGGCGCCGTACTTCTTCATCACGTTTTTCAGCTCGTCGACGATGATGGCCCGGATGCGCCGGACGTTGGCCAGGGTGTCCTCCAGGTCGCGGATCTCCTCTTCCAGCTCGCTGGTCTCATTGGTGCGCTTGAGGATATACTCCCGGTTGATGTTGCGGAGCTTGATTTCCGCCACAAATTCCGCCTGGGCCTCGTCGATGCCGAAGCCGATCATCAGGTTCGGGACGACCTCCGCCTCCTCCTCGGTGTTGCGGATGATGGCGATGGCCTTGTCAATGTCCAGCAGAATCTTGCCCAGGCCGTAGAGAAGGTGCAGCTTCTCCTTTTTCTTTGTCATTTCGCTGTAAACCCGGCGCTTGACGCATTCCGTGCGCCAGGAGAGCCACTCGTCGAGAATCTCCCGGACGCCCATGACCCGGGGGCTGCCGCCGATGAGAATGTTGAAGTTACAGGAAAAGGTGTCCTGGAGCGGCGTCAGCTTGAAGAGCCGGGCCATCAGCTTGTCCGGGTCGGCGCCCCGCTTGAGGTCGATGGTCAGCTTCAGGCCGGACAGGTCCGTCTCGTCCCGCATGTCCGAAATTTCCTTGATTTTCCCCGCCTTGACCAGCTCCGCCACCTTGTCGATGATGGCTTCGGCGGTGGTCGTGTAGGGGATTTCATAGATCTCAATGATGTTGTCCTGCTTGACATAGCGCCAGCGGGCCCGGACCTTGAAGCTGCCCCGGCCGGTGCGGTAAATGGCGTCCAGCTCCTCGGCGTTGTAGATCAGCTCGCCGCCGGTGGAAAAATCCGGCGCCTTGAGGGTGGACAGCAGGTTGTGGTTCGGGTCGCCGATGTAGTCGATGGTCGTCTGGCAGACCTCGGTGAGATTGAAGCCGCAGATGTTGGAGGCCATGCCCACGGCGATGCCCAGGTTGGCGCTGACAAGGATGTTGGGGAACGTGGTGGGCAAAAGCGTCGGCTCCTGCATGGTGTTGTCGTAGTTGTCGACAAAGTCAACGGTATCCCGCTCGATGTCCCGGAAAAGCTCGGTGCAGATGGGGGCCAGCTTGGCCTCGGTGTAACGGGACGCCGCGCAGGCCATATCCCGGGAATAGACCTTTCCAAAGTTGCCCTTGGAGTCCACAAAGGGGACCAGGAGCGCCTCGTAGCTCTTGGACAGGCGCTTCATCGTCTCGTAAATGGCGCCCTCGCCGTGGGGGTTCAGGCGCATGGTCTGCCCGACGATGTTGGCCGACTTTGTCCGTCCGCCGGTGAGCAGCCCCATTTTATACATCGTGTACAGCAGCTTCCGGTGGGAGGGCTTGAAGCCGTCGATCTCCGGAATGGCCCGGGACATGATGACGCTCATGGCGTAGGGCATGAAATTGACTTCCAGCGTCTCGGTGATGGGCTGTTCGAGCACCTCGGCGCGCAAGCCCACAACATCGGGATTCATTTTATGCTTATTTTCTTCAGGCTCTTTTTTTCTGGCCATTGGCGAACCCCTTTTGCTTCGTAATGTGGCTGATGGCTGTCACAAGCGGGTCGGGCGGTTTATTCCAAATCCACCATGTCGATATATTTGTACCCGTTTTCCGCGATAAAATCTTTGCGGCCGGCCAGGTTGTCCCCCTCAAACAGGTCGAAGGCCGCCGCGGTGGCCGCTTCGTCCGTTGGCATGACCTTGATAAGCCGCCGGGTGGCGGGGTTCATGGTGGTCATCCACATCATCTCCGGGTCGTTTTCGCCGAGACCCTTCGAGCGGTTGATGGTATATTTCGCGCCGCCCAGCCCGGCGATAATCTCGTTTTTCTCCCGTTCGGA
>JAJUHI010000121.1 GCA_029267955.1 Sporobacter termitidis
CCTGTTGTGCCCGTCGGTGGACTTAAGGTAAAATTCATCGAGGCAGGACATGGCGATTTCGGCCCCCGTGGATAACATGCTGCCTGTATGTTATACTGAAGCCGGCGCAATTAACCGGTGATTTTAAGTACGGTTTATCATCCCAGTCAGGAAAGGGCGGTTTAAATGTCAATCAATTACCACAAGGTGCTGGAAGAAACGCTTAACAGCCTGTCCCGTTCGGAGAAAACGCCCCGGCTGCTTCTGCACGTCTGCTGCGCCCCCTGCGCCACCGCCGTCCTGGATATCCTCCAACAGACCTTTCAAATGACCCTGCTGTACTATAACCCTAATATCTATCCGGAAGCGGAATATCACAAACGGGGCGGCGAATTAAAGAAGCTGGCCGCCGCGCTGGACTTTTTGCCCCCGGCCGACGTGGTCCTGGCGGAATACGACCCCCAGGCTTTTGACACGCGGGTGATAGGACTTGAGGACGAGCCCGAGGGCGGCAAGCGGTGTATGGAATGCATCGCCCTGCGGATGGAGGAGACCGCCCGCCTTGCCGCCCGGGACGGTTATGACTATTTCACCACCACACTGTCGGTCAGCCCCCACAAGAACGCCGCCGCCATTAACAAAATCGGCGGGGAACTTGCCGAAAAGTACGGCGTCAAATACCTGTACGCGGACTTTAAAAAGAAGGACGGCTACAAGCGCTCCGTGGAGCTGTCCGGCAAATACGGCCTGTACCGGCAGGATTACTGCGGCTGCCGGTTTTCCTACGAGGCCCGGCACGGGGAGAAGCGGCCGTAACCGACGCGAATTTGCCGAATACACCCCGCATGTCTTACAGGATAATTCTTGAAATCGGCGGCAAACCTGTTATAATAACGTGGACTCCAGATTCTGATCAAGAGGTTTCTTTATGGCATTTAGATTCACAATACGCAAAATCGCCTTTGCCGCCGTCGTGGGCGCCCTGTACGCCGCGCTCACCATGGTCCTGGCGCCCATCAGCTACGGCCCGGTCCAGTTCCGGATCTCCGAGGTCCTGTGTATCCTCCCGTTTTTCTTTCCGGCTTCCGTCTGGGGGCTGTTTGTGGGCTGCATCATCGCCAACCTGCTGAGCACCTACGGCGCCCTTGACATCATTTTCGGGTCCCTGGCAACGCTGATGGCCGGCTTTATCACCCTGCAGCTTGGGAAAAAGGGCGCCGACAGCCCGGTGCGCAAGGCGCTGGCCTGCCTGCCGCCCGTTGTGCTCAACGGCATCATCATCGGCGCGCTGATCGCGTATACCACAACCGCCTCTCCCCAGGTCTTCTGGCCGGCGTTTTTGTCCAACAGCCTGTGGGTCGGCTTTGGCGAGCTTGTGGTGCTGTACGTCCTCGGCTTCCCCGCGCTGCTGATACTGCCGAAGACCGGACTGTATAAGAGCCTGTCGCAGCTCTATTCCCACAAATAACAGGGATTACACCGCCGCTTTGCGGCGGATTGGAGGATAATAATGAAAGTCAGAAAAGCCGTTATCCCGGCGGCCGGCCTGGGCACCCGCATGCTCCCGGCCACAAAAACCATCCCCAAGGAAATGCTCCCTCTGGTGGACAAGCCCGTCATCCAGTACGTCATCGAGGAAGCCGTGGCTTCCGGCATCGAGGATATCCTTATCGTGACAAACCGCGCCAAATCCGCCATGGACGACTACTTTGACTACCATCCGGAGCTGGAGGAGCGGCTGCTGCGCGACAACAAGACAAAGGAAGCCGAACTCGTCAGAATGTCCGCGGACCTGGCCAACATCTTTTACGTCCGGCAGAAGGAGACGAAAGGTCTCGGCCACGCCATTTGGCGGGCCAAGCGGTTTGTGGGCGACGAGCCCTTCGCCGTCCTGTTGGGCGACGATATCATGATGGCCAAAACCCCGGTGACGAAGCAGATTATTGACGCCGCCGAAAAACACGGCGCCAGCGCCGTGGGCGTCCAGACCGTTCCGGATGAGCATATCTCAAAGTACTCCTCCGTAAAGGTTTCGCCCCTGGAGGAGCGGGTTTACCGCGTCTCGGACATGAACGAAAAGCCCACCCCGGCCGAGAAGTTCTCCAATTACGCCATTCTGGGCCGGTACGTCCTGACGCCCGATATTTTTGATATCCTTGAAAACACGCCCCCCGGCTACGGCGGCGAGATTCAGCTGACCGACGGCCTGAAGACCCTGTGCAAGCAATCGCCCATGGTGGCCGTCGATTTTGAGGGCCGCCGGTACGACACGGGCAACCTCAAGGGCTTTATGGAGGCCATCATCGATTACGCTCTGGCAAGCGACGAAATCGGCCCCTGGCTCAAGCAGTTCATCGTCGACAAAGCGCGGCAGTTTTAAAAAAGCCTTGCAGAAATAAGAATATTTCGCGACAATGAGCTGCTTCGGCCCCTTGCCTCCCCCTTGGGGGAGGTGTCAAAGGGCTTTATTTCATAAAGCCCTTTGCGAAGCCGTGACGGAAGGGGTTACCTGCGCTCGGCTTATAGGTGCTGCGCACAGCGAGGCGTCTTACAAAGACGCTTTCGGATCAGTCCAAAAAGCGGCTTTGTGAACAGCATAATATGGGCAGAATCCGCAAGGATTCTGCCCTTTTTATACCTGATTTGTAACTTAATTTAAAAATTTCCGGCGGCTTCATGAAACTTTTTTGTAACAAAAACGTCATATACCCGACAAGGAGGTAACTGTATGAACCGAATTACGGCACTGATCCTGGCTGTGCTGACAGCCGGGGCGCTGGCCGCCTGTGATATCCAAACGCCGGGTGGCGGACCCGCTTCACCCTCGTCATCTCCCCCGTCGGGCAGCAACGGGACGCTGGTCCCCTCCGAGTTCAACGACACGGACTTTGATACCTCCGGGGATATTGTCATGACGACGGAGCACGCCGTCTACGGCGTCGACGCGCCGGAAATCTTTTATATCATCACCAACAATACCGACGAGGAGATTTTATACGGGCCGGATTATACGGTTGAGATCCGGCTTGACGGGAAATGGTACCGGATCGAGTTCCCGGAAAACACCCTGTGGCACGACATCGGCTTTATCCTCAAGCCCAACGGCACCAATTCCGGCAGCTTCAGCTTCTCCCAGCTGGACTTTACGGTGACGGAAGGCCAGTACAGGCTCGTCAAGGAGCTCGGCGGCAGGCACTACGCCGCCCAGTTCCGGATCGGCGACTCGCCCATTACGGCCCAGACGCCCTTCGGGTACGCCGCCCAGGAGTCGCTGCCGGCCGATTACACTGCGGAAGCGGCGGCTAAAAACGGCGATATCGTTCTCCTGCACAACGAAGCAAAAAACACGAACAAGCTCACCGAGTTTCTCGGGAAGGTTCAGCTCGGCATCCCGGCAATGGTCCGCATCACGGAATTCACCATCGAGGGCGACGCCATTATTACCGACTGCCTGTATAACCGGAAGTATTTTATCTTCCGGCACGACAACACCCGCGACAAGTTCGGCAGCGGCACCGGCATGACGGAGACGATTTACAGCTTTGTGGTGACGGACGGCAGCGATATCTATCTGAGCAACTGCGCCGACCGGAACATGACGTCCTTCCAATCCGCGGATACCGTTTTGCTGGCCTGGTCGTCCGGCTTCGGCGACCTGACCGAGGCGGTGACGGTTGCCGGGGAGCTGACACAGCGGCGCCTTGAGGAGAGCACCGTGCGCTGCAAAGTATTTTCCCCTGACGGAAAACGGAGCGCCGCCATAACCTCCGAGCCCCTGTCCTACATTTACGAGGGACCGGAAATGAGCCAAACGCGGGAAGTCGCCGACCCGGACGGCCTCGTCGTCGGCATCGCCGACGTGTTCTGGCTGACGGAAGACGCCTTTGTCCTGGTCTGCAAGACCTCCGGCGATCTGAAATATTATGAGGTCATGAGCGGCAGCGACGTTATCAAATCCGGTTACGGCACCGATTACGCCATTGCCGATGGCCAATTAGAGATCGTGCCGTAATAAGACGCAGTATAATATATTGAATAACAGTTCAAAACATAAAACCTTGCGGTGCGCAATCTTCTGCGCCCGCAAGGTTTTGCGCTGTGAGGAGGGTTATTTAGGCGGGGCGGTCATTATCCCGATTTTGCGTGCCCGATGCTGTCGGGCTACTTCACGCGGCGCGGTCAAAGGACGCCGGTTTGTACACGCCGCCGTCCTTTAAGGTACAGTTGAAAAAATCCAGATAGGTCCCGTTGAGCTTCTGCGCATGATATGCCGTATCGAAAAACAGGTTCTGCCCGAACAGCAGGCATAACGGCGGCCTTGAGTAAGTAAGGTCCGTCAGCGTCATATGCCCGGCGCCCTTCACGTAGATATCGCAGGTCATGTCGCTGCCGTCATTTAAAACAGCATAATTCTGGGCGTACTGCGGGCTGGTGGACAGCTTATCCCACGATGAATCCGTGTAGACATTCAGTACCGGCACCGGATACGGCGCGTCCTCCCAGACGAACGCGCCGTTTTCAACGCCCTTCACATCGTACATAAAGGGCGCTTCCAGCGCCACGACGGCGTCAATATCGCCGCGCGCCCTGCCGATTCCAAGAGCCGCCGAACCGCCCAGCGAGTGGCCCATAACGCCGATTTTTGATGTGTCAATCAGCTGATAGACGCCGTTTAAGCTCGTGTCGTCCGAGTCGGCGCATGCTTTGACCGTGTCGAGCACAAAGGCGATATCGCCCATACGGATTGCCATCCATTCGGAGAACAGCTGCGCGAGCTCTTGGCGTTTTTCCGCGCTTTTATCGCTGGACGACAGCACCTGCTTCATGTAGGCGCGGTCCATCCCGACTTTTTTGCCGCCGCTGGACGTTGTGCCGAGACACTGATATGTATGGTCCATGGAGCAGACAACATACCCGTGGCTTGCAAGCTCCCTAAACAGGCTTTCATTGCTCTCCTTGACGCCGAAGGAGCCGTGGGAGAAGACGATCAGCGGTAACGTATGGGCCCCGCCGGCATAATCAGACGGATACCAGAACGCCACGTTGAGCCATCTGTTGGAGCCGTCGGCGGCATACGTCTCCGGGTGGTTGTTGTCCGTATAGGTACTGCCGACGGCTTCAACCGCATACGGCCCGGTAGGCTCCGGATACGCCCAGGACGGGTTGAACCACCAGTAAACCGCGGCCGCCGCGAGGGCCAGAAAACCGGCAACCTGTAAGGCCTTCACCCTGCCTTTTGCTTTCTTGAGGATACTGACAACCGACAATGCCAAGAGCACCGTTACAGCGGCCAGGAAAACCAGATTTCTCATTTTACCTTAACGCCTCTTAACCATCACTATATTTGCCCATGGGAATCCAGACGCCAGCTGCGGGTTATAACAGGTAGGGCGGGACACATGTGTCCCGCCGCTGTGTGTTTGCCGTATTTTCTAAATCCGCCCGATATCTCGGGCGATGTTGTAGGCGGCCCGGGTAGCCTCGGTGATGTTCTTGGGCGTGAGGCAGTCGCCGATCTGATGAAACTCCGGAGCGCAGAACCGGAGGGCGTCGGCCTCCTCCCGCAGGGGCTTCTGGCCGACGGCGTAAATGACGGTGTCGGCTTCCAGCGCCCGTTGTCCGTCCGGGCCCTCGACCAGGACGCCCTTGTCGGTGATCTCAAGCGCTTTCGTGTTCAGCAGCACATTGATGCCGAGCTTCTTGATCTCGATGCCGATGGCCAGCCCCTGGAGCATGTTGCCGCCGTCGTTGAGGGCCGGCAGCATCTCCACGATGGTCACCGCCCTGCCCAGCTTTGCCAGATGGATGCCCAGCTCGGCGCCCACAAGGCCGCCGCCCAGAATAACAACCTTATTGCCCGCCTTTTCCGGGTGGTAATAAACATCCTCGGCGCTCGAAACATTGTTGCCGTCAATCCCCCTGATGTTCGGGCGGACGGGCCGCGCGCCCAGGGCGGCGATGATCACGTCGGGCCTCAGGCTTTCGGCAAGCTCCGGCGTCACTTCGGTGTTGAGCCGGACGTCGATGGCGGCCTTGGCGATGTTTTTTGCCTGCAGCTCGATGTATTCCGCCAGATGCTTTTTAAAGGGGACCTTGTCTTCGCACAGGAGCGCGCCGCCTAAGCGGCCGGTCTTCTCGCACAGGATGACCTGGTGGCCCCGCTCGGCGCAGGTTAAAGCCGCCTGCATGCCGGCGATGCCGCCCCCGGCGATGAGAACCTTCTTTTTAACGGCGGGCGGCAGTTGATACCTGTTTTCCAGCTCGTGGCCGATAACAGGGTTAATCGCGCACACGAACTGGTGCTTTGCCATGAGGTTTGAAAAGCACTGCAGACAGCGCATGCATTTGTAAATCTCGTCCTCCCTGCCTGTGCGGGCCTTGATGGGCAGGTCCGGGTCGGCAAACAGCCCCCGGGCCACCTGAACCACGTCGGCTTTGCCGGAGGCGATGATCTCCTCCATCAGCGCCGGGTCGCAAAGGGCGCCCACCGTCGCCACATAGGATTTTTTAACGTGCTTTTTAATCTCCGCGGCGTACCGAACGTTGGCCCCGTCCTCCAGGAACATGCTGGGATGGGTGACGGTGAACACGTCCCACACCTCGTGGCTGCCGGCGGAAACATGGATGAGGTCCACGTGGCCGTCCAGCTGCTTGGCAATGGCGATGCCCTCGTCGATATCGTAGCCGCCGGGGTGGCACTCCGAGCCGCTGATGCGTATCTCGATCGGGAAGCCGGGGCCCACCGCCCGGCGCACGGCGTCGCAAATCTCCACCGCCAGCCGGCAGCGGTTTTCCACGCTCCCGCCCCACCGGTC
>JAJUHI010000122.1 GCA_029267955.1 Sporobacter termitidis
GAACAAAATACAGGAGGGACGGCATATGTCATTCAAAAAAATCGGCGTTAAGGACATCACCGGCAATATTTTCGAGCTCATCGGCGACAGGTGGATGCTGATAACAGGCGGCGACAGAAAGGGCTACAACATGATGACCGCTAGCTGGGGCGGGGCCGGCGTTTTGTGGCAGAAGCACGTTACCTTCTGCTTTGTCCGTCCGGAACGGTACACAAGGCTCTTTATGGACCGGGGGGATTATTACACCCTGAGCTTCTACGATGAGAAATACCGGGATATGCTCTTCCTGTGCGGGTCCAAAAGCGGCCGGGACATGGACAAGGCGAAGGAGGCCGGCCTGCACCCGTGCTGCGCCGACTGCGGCGCCGTGTACTTTGAAGAGGCCGCGCTGGTGCTCGTCTGCAAGAAAATCTATTTCGACGATTTCAAGCCCGAGCATTTCCTGGTCCCCGAGATTTCCGAGGTCTATGAAAACGGCAACTACCACCGCATGTACATCGGCGAGGTCGTCGAGGTGCTGGTAAAGGAATAGGCAATCCGGGCGGGTGAACAGGCCCCGCCGCCGCGGCGGCCGGGGCGCTGTGCCCGCCTCACGGCCATTGCATATCATACGGTAAAGGAGCTCGTGTCATGAGAATTTTTACATTGCGCCGGGCAGATTGCGCCGGACGGATAGGATAACAGACAAACTATATAGAAACAGGTGACTGAATATTAACAATACAATCGGCAAGGAAACGGAAAAAGCCGTCCTGGCGGGCCTTCATGCCGACAGCATGGACCCGGCGGAGCGCTCCACCGAGGAGAGCCTGGACGAGCTGGAAGCGCTCCTTGAAACAGCCGGCGGCGTCTCCTGCGGGCGGGTCCTGCAAAACAGGGCGACGCCCGAGCCGAGGACCTTTATCGGCGAGGGCAAGGTCAGAGAGCTCAAGGCCCTCATCGACGCCGAGGGCTGCACGCTGGCCGTCTTTGACAACGAGCTGTCGCCGTCCCAGATGCGGGCCCTGGAGGAGGATTTGGGCGTGCGCGTGCTGGACCGGTCCGGCCTCATCCTGGACATCTTTGCCCAGCGGGCGCGGACCAGGGAGGGTCGCCTGCAGGTGGAGCTGGCGCAGTACAACTACCTGCTGCCGCGGCTGACGGGTATGTGGACCCATCTGGAGCGGCAGGCCGGCACCTCGCAGCCCATCGGCACCCGCGGCCCCGGCGAGACGCAGCTGGAGACGGACCGGCGGCACATCCGCCGCAAGATCGCCAAGCTGGAGGAGGAGCTGGAGGCCGTCCGGCAGGTCCGGTCAACCCAGCGCCGTCGGCGTGAAAAGAACGGCGTGCCGGTGGTGGCGCTGGTGGGGTACACAAACGCCGGCAAGTCGACGCTGCTCAACCGGCTCACCGACGCCGGCATCCCGGCGGTGAACCGGCTGTTTGACACGCTGGACACGACGACCCGGCGGCTAAAAATCAGCGACACGCTGGAGGTGCTCATCTCCGATACGGTGGGCTTTATCCGCAAGCTGCCGCACCATCTGGTGGAGGCCTTCAAGGCCACGCTGGAGGAGCTTACCTATGCGGACCTGCTCATCCACGTGATCGATGCGTCAAACCCCGGTTGGCGGCAGCAGGCGGCGGTGGTGGAGTCGCTGATCACGTCGCTGGGCGCGGCCGGTACGCCCCGGCTGGAGGTTTACAACAAGAGCGATTTGATCTCCGACAACGAGCCGCTGCACCCCCGGAGCGACGATATGGTGGACATCTCCGCCAAAACGGGCGCGGGCATTGACACGCTCCTTAAAAAGATCGAGCAGCGCCTGTCCAAGACCCGCCGGAGGGTTGTGCTGCGGCTGCCCTACGACAAGGGCGGCACGCTGGACGCCCTGCACCGGGAGGCCGCCGTATCGCGGGTTGATTATCTGGACGACTGCATCGAGGTCGAGGCCGTCGTCAACCCCGACACCTACGGCCGACTGCGCGGCTTTGTGGCCGGCGAGCCGGCCCTCAATGCCTGAGGAAGCCTCGCAGAGTTTCCGCCGCGCACGGCGGAAATAAACTTAAATCCGTCCTTTTCGGCGACATGCGCGTCGAAAAGGACACATCTCATGCAGGGAGCGGTTTAAGCGACCTGAATGCAGCTTTTTTGTTGGCAAAGCCTGAAGGGCTTTGCCAACAGTCATCTTGACTTGGAGCGGCATATTTTATACACTTTAAGTCAATAAAAGGGAGGGGAAGCCGCCGATGGGATATCTGGTACCGGCAAAGCACGGCGCGGCGGAGCTGGTTGAAAAGCGCTCGCGCTTTATCGGCCAGGTCTGGCCGGTGGACAGCGAGGAAAAAGCCCGGGAGCTGATCGCGCAGACGAAGGCGACCTATCACGACGCGCGGCACAACTGCTGGTGCTATATCCTCCGGGACGGCGCCGTGCGGTATGCCGACGACGGCGAGCCCCAGGGGACGGCCGGACAACCCATGCTGGAGGTCTTCCGCCGGAGCGGCGTGGAAAACGTCCTGTGCGTGGTGACCCGCTATTTCGGCGGCATCCTTTTAGGAGCCGGCGGCCTGACCCGGGCCTACGCCGGGACCGCCAAGCTGGCCCTGGAGGCCGCGGGCGTTGCGGAGATGCGCCTGTGGAAGTCAGTGGAGGTTGCCTGCCCTTACGCCCTTTACGACCGGATCAAAAACGAGCTGGAGGCCTTCGGCGGCGCGGTGGAAAACGCCGATTACGGCGCCGAGGTCACCGTCACGACCTTCTTCCCGGAAGACGCCGCCGCGCCGTTTATTGCCCGCGTATCCGAGCTGTCCGCCGGACAAGTGATTGGAAAAATCACGGGCGAAACCTACCGCGCCTGACTGCCGGCGGCGCGGGTAACTCCGGTCTGCGACTGGGAGATACGGGCTGACGCCGTTGTGCGGCGCTTGACAGCGGGAGTGCGCCGTGCTAGCATCACAACGACGGCAGAAATACATTAAATAACCAAAGAGGAAAAATAATGTCCCCCGAAAAAAAGGCGCATGCCAATGACAACAGATGGTTCCGGCTGGACAACGCCGCCAAAATTTACCCGCCCATCCGCAGCGCCCGGCGCGCCGGCGTGTTCCGGGTCGCTGCGGTTTTAAAAGCGCCGGTCAATCCGGAAACGCTCCAAAAGGCGCTGAACGTGACGCTGTCGCGCTTTCCTTCCTTTAACGTGCGGATGCGCAAGGGGCTTTTCTGGTATTACTTTGAGCACAACCCCAACGGCGCTCTTGTCACGCCGGAAAAAGCGCCGGTATGCCGGCCCGTAGACCTGCGGGAAACGAAGGGGTATCTGTTTCGGGTCTCCTATTACGGCTGCCGGATCAGCCTGGAGATTTTCCACGCCATTGCCGACGGCACCGGCGCCATGATATTCCTCAAGGCGCTTGTCTACAATTACCTGGCGTTGTCGGGCGCGCCGGTGGAGGCGGACGAGGAGATCCTCGACGGGCAGATGAGCGTTGCCGGCGGCGAGGTGGAGGACAGCTTCCTCAAATACTATAACGAAAACCGAAAGGCCGGCCG
The DNA here is from genome assembly GCA_029267955.1 of Sporobacter termitidis. GTDB lineage: Bacteria > Bacillota > Clostridia > Oscillospirales > Oscillospiraceae > Sporobacter > Sporobacter termitidis_A. The sequence continues at coordinate 3,536 of JAJUHI010000122.1, forward strand.
GGCGGAGGAGACGGCGTACCAGATGAAGGGCACGCGGCTGCCCCCCGGCTATGTCCGCATCACCCAGGGGATTATCCCCGTGGAACCCTTTAAGGCCCTTGCCAAGGAGGCCGGCGCGACGCTGACGGAGTATATGGCGGCGCTACTCATCCTGGCCGTCTACGAGTCGCAGCTGAAGGGCCGGGGGCATAAAAACCCCGTCAAGGTCTCCGTGCCCGTCAATCTCCGGAACTTTTTCCCCTCCGGGACGCTTCGGAATTTCTCCTCCTACATCAACGTGGGGCTCGCGTTTAACGGGGAGGAGGCGGACTTTGACGCCATTCTGTCCGCCGTGCGGGAGCAGCTGAGAAACGACGCGACTAAGGAAAAGCTGATTGAAAAAATCGGCGCCAACGTCTCGGCGGAACGCAGCCCCTTTATGCGCGTGACGCCGCTGTTCATGAAAAATCTCGCCCTCAAGACGGCCTACAACCTGTACGGCGAGCGGCTTGTGACCACGACCCTGTCCAACCTGGGCGTCGTCGGCGTGCCGGAATCGATGCGCGAACATATAAACCGCTTTGAGTTCCTCCTGGGCGCGCCGCGGCGCAACACCTTCAGCTGCGCCGTCTGCAGCTTCGGCGGACAGGTAACGGTGTCCTTCACGCGGGTTGTGGAGGAGACCGACATTGAGCGGTTTTTCTTCCGGTACCTGGCCAAGAAGGGGCTGGATGTCACAATAGAATCCAATTACGGGGCGCTTTTATGAAATACTGCAAAAAATGCGCGGTGTCGGTCAACACCCGCCACGATTACTGTCCGCTCTGCGCCGCCGGCCTGTTTGATAAAAGCGGCGCGGATTCCGGCACGCTCATGCCCGACGGCGGCGAGCTGTACCCGTCGGACGGCGAGAGCCAGACCTACAATTTAACGCTGCGGATCTTTGCCTTTATCACGCTGGCGGGCGTTTTGACCTGCGTGCTGATTAACATTTTAACCTACACGGGCATGCTCTGGTCTCTGCTGGTGGCTGCCGGGACGGCCTTTTTGTGGGCCGCCGTCGGCTATCCCTTCATCGCCCGCAAGAACATCGGCCATCACATTTTGATGGACGCGGTGGCCGCCTGCGTCTTTTTTGTGGTGGCACAATTTGTCATCAAGACGAAGGGCTGGAGCCTGGACTATGTGGTGCCGTTTCTGTTCATTGCTGCAACGACGCTCATTTCCTTCGTCATCCTGGTCAAGCGCATGAAATGGCGCGAATACGCCGTGTACCAGTTCATGACCATTGTTTTAGGGGTTCTGCCGGTGGTGTCGGTGGTCGCGGGCCTGGTGGAAATACGGTGGCCCAGCATCGTCTCGGCCTTTTACTCCTTTATCACGCTCCTGGGCATGTTTATCTTCGGCGACAAGAAGTATAAAAGCGAGCTGATTAAGCGGTTTCATTTTTGAGAAAAAAGAAAAAAATCGGTGTTGCATTACGCCGCGATTTATGTTATCATCATTGAGCGTCCAAATCCGGGTGTGGCGCAGATGGTAGCGTGCTTGACTGGGGGTCAAGAGGCCGTGGGTTCAAGTCCCGCCACTCGGACCAATAATCCCCGTAACCGTAAGGTTGCGGGGATTTTTATATTTCGACGGCGGTTTTTTGCGGGTTTCGGCTTGGTGTTGTTTTTTGATGGCAATGCTGGTAAGATGTGTATGGGGTAAAGAAAACGAGCATTGCCATAAATGCAAGGAGCTTATATATATGATCAACAAAGTCATTCTCCTAGTCTTTGACGGTCTGGGGGACCGGCCGATACCGGCCTTCGGCGGCAAGACGCCGCTGGAGGCGGCTTACACGCCGAATCTGGACGCCATCGCGGCGGCATCCCAATGCGGGCTGATGCACACGCTGGTCCGCGGCGTCCGCCCGGGCAGCGATGTGGCGCATCTGGCGATTTTCGGCTACGACCGTGAGCGTTACTACACGGGGCGCGGCCCCATTGAAGCGGCGGGGCTGGGCATCCCGATGCAGGAGGGCGACATCGCCCTGCGGGGCAACTTCGCGACGGTGGACGGCGCATGGAACATCATAGACCGCCGGGCGGGGCGCATCCGGGACGTGAGCGAATTCGCGGCGGCCCTGGACGGTATGGAAATCGACGGCGTCCGGTTCATTGTAAAGCCCGGCACGGCCCACCGTGCCGGCGTCATACTGCGCGGAAACGGTCTGTCGCCCGCGGTGTCGGATTCCGATCCCCATGAGGCGGGGCAGCCGGTCTGGGAGGTTAAGGCCCTGGACCAGACGTCGGAGGCGGTCAGGACGGCGGCGGTGCTTAATAAGTTTAATAAAAGAGCATACGAGATATTAAGCGCACTGCCTGAAAATAAAAAGCGGCAGGAGGCGGGCAAGCTGCCGGCAAACATGCTGCTGCTGCGCGGGGCGGGCGTGTATCCCTCCATGCCGAAATTCAACGACAAATACGGCCTCAAGGCCTGCTGTATCGCCGGCGGCGGCCTGTATAAGGGCGTCGGCGCTTTCCTAGGGATGGACGTTTTGCAAGTACAGGGCGCCACCGCGCTGCCGGATACGGATATCGGCGCGAAGCTCGACGCGGCGCTGAAGGCGCTATTTACATACGATTTCGTTTTCGTCCATATCAAGGCGGCCGACTCCCTGGCGGAGGACGGCGATTTTATGGGCAAGCGGGTGTTTATAGAAAAAGCCGACAGGGACATGGCGCGGCTGCGGGCGCTGCCTGACAACGTCCTGCTGATTGTCACGGCGGACCACTCAACCTCCTGCGCGCTCAAAGCCCATACGGCCAACCCGGTGCCGGTCATTTTCTGCAACCCCGATGTGCGGCTTGACGACGTGGAGGCGTTCGGCGAACGGGCGGCGGCAAAGGGCGGCCTGGGCATTATAGAGGGAAAGGACATCATGCCCGAAGTGCTCAATCTCATGGGGCGGCTCCCGCTAACCGGCGCGTGAGCGCCGTGGATTCCCGCCTGCGCGGGAATGACAGCGGCTTTATCGACAAAACAAAAGGACACGGCAACCCGTGTCCTTTTTAATCCGTTGATTTTAATGCTGCAGGGAATACCCGCCGTCGGCGGTGAAGACGGCGCCGGTGACAAGGTCCGATGCGTCGCTGGCGAGATAGGCGGCCAGAGCGCCGATCTCGATGGCCTCGGCGA
>JAJUHI010000123.1 GCA_029267955.1 Sporobacter termitidis
CGGATTGCACAGCCGCTTTCCCCCATACATCGGGTCGGGCGCCAGTTCGGCCGTTGTCAGAATAACGCCGAATCTGTTTCTCGGCCCGTATTCCGGCGTGAGAACAATGCTCATCCAGCCGAACTCGCCCAGTCCGGCGGCGACGGCCGCGTGCCGGATGCTCACCTGGGCGCCGTTTGTCATCGGCCCCGTTGAGCAGGGGGTTGCGATTTCGCCGGTCCGGCGCTCAATTAGCTGCGCCAGGGCATAGCAGGCATAGGTCAGCTCAAAGTTCGGCAGCATCGAATAGCCGTATGTGCCGTAAAGACCCTTCAGATCAAATCGGCCGTCCTCAAAAGCGCGGAAGTTGGCCTGAATGATGCCGTCAAGCAGCCGGACGCCGACCACAATAACCGATTTGCACCCGGGCAGTACGTCGCAGGGGTGCTTGCCCGGCGGCGAGCCGGCAAATCTTGAGATGTCGGCCACGCCGCACATATCCATGCCGTATCGCTTCGCCGCTCTTTTTATGACCGCTTTCAAATCCACCGGCGCCACCCTCCGAAACCATGTTGACGACGCTTCGGCTTCTTAAACCTGCCCGACGTCGCCCGGAAACTCCTCCATGACCTTGTTGAAATTATCAATTATAACTTTGATAAACATGTCCACAACCTGCGCGTCAAACTGCGTGCCCGCGCCCTTTATCAGCTGGTCCTTGGCGTTTTCGGTATTCAGCTTGGACCGGTAATGGCGGTTGGAGGTCATGGCGTCAAAGGCGTCGGCCACCGACAGGATTCTCCCGAGAAACGGGATCTCCTCCCCCTTTAAGCCGTGGGGATAACCCGTCCCGTCCACCCATTCGTGGTGGTACTTAATCAGCGGCACGGCGTCCTCAAACATGGACATGGCCGACAGAATATGCGCCCCCTTCAAGGGGTGCTGCTTGATAATCTCGTATTCCTGTTTGCTGAGTAACTCGGTTTTCTTAAGAATTTCATCGGATGTGCCGATCTTTCCAATGTCATGAAAAATGCCGCCGATACGCAGCGTCTCCAGATCGTGCTCGGACAGGTTAAAGGCTTTGCCCACCCTGCAGGCAAAATAGGCAACCCTGTCGGAATGGCCCCGGGTGTATTCGTCCTTGGCATCCACCGTCAGCCGCAGCGCCTCCACCGTATCGATGTAGGTTTTTCGAAGCTCCTCGTAGGTTCTGCTCAACTCGTCATTTTTCAGGTTGACAATTGAGTGCAGGAAGGCGTTGGAGAGGGCGGAGGCCGCCTGCGCGGCATAAATCTCAAGGAGCTTCGTGGATTCGTCGAAGCGCTGGCACTCGGTGAAAATAACGCCGATGGTCTGTCCGAGTTCGTTGAGCAGCGGCAGGATAACGCCGTTGTCATCCCTGACGGTGAGCTTCGCCGTACGGGCATAACCGATCTGCTCCATCAATACCGGGTCCAGCATCGCCATAAAGTCTTCTATCGTTTTGTTGTAATCCCCCAGGCCGTAAAAGATGCTCTTGTGCTCGCTGACGAGAGCGTCGGTGTTGTCGATTAGGACGAAGGCGCTTTTGCCGCCGGCCAGATTCATCGCTTCCACCAAAATCTCTTTCATGATCTTGTCGATGGGCTGCAGCTGATAAATCTTCGGCACGGCGTTGAGTATTCTGTTGAGCCCTTCGTTGAACCTGGATATCGTCTTTTTCTGAATAATCGACTTTACGGCCGATTCCACCAGCAGAATCAGCTGGTCAAATTTGTCGTTTTTTTCACAGTACCCCTGTATGTCCAGCGCTTTGATGGTTTCCAGCGGCGGCGCCATGTCTTTATGCCCTGTGAGCATGAGGATGTAGATATCGCTGTTGAACTCCCTGATTTTTTCAACAACCTTGTCCCCGTTGATCGGCTGCATCATATAGTCAAGGATCAGCATGTCGTAATGCCCCGTCCGTATCCGCTCAATCGCGTCATACGGAGACGTCAGGCCCTCAAAGCCGTATCCGTTGCGCTTTAAAACGACCGCCAGGGAGTCGATGATGCCAATCTCATCGTCAAGCGCCAGGATTTTATACTCCGCAGCGTGTTCCGCTTTACGTTTCCTCATGAGTTATCCTCCAATTTTGCAGCCGGAATCATGATATAAAACGATGTGCCCATACCACGAACCGACTCAAACCACATCTTTCCGCCAAAACGCCCCGTTATGGTGGAATAAGACATATAAAGCCCCAGGCCGGTTCCATTTTTCGCTTTAGTTGTGATCATTTCCTTGAAAAGCTTGCTTTTCACCTCGTCGGTCATGCCGCTGCCGTAATCCTTCACCTGGAAGAGCACGCCCTGGCCGTCCCCGGAGATGTTGAACTCGATGACGCCCTCGCGGCCTTCATAGGCCTCGATGCTGTTGATGATCAGATTGTTGATGACCTGGACAAAGCTGTTGATCTCGCCGCGGAGCTCGGAGTTCATCTCAAGGTCGCAATGGACCTCCAGACGGCAGGAATAGCGCTTGAGCTCATGGTTCATGAGAATCTCAACGCGCTTTAAAAGCTCCCGCAGCGTAAAGCTGTCCGTCATCGACGCCGTGAGATTGACCGCCTGGCCCTTCACCGTCGAAATAACATCGGACATGTAGGAGATATAATCTCTCATTTTTGATATCCAAACGCGCATTTCGCCGGCAATTTCACGGTGGTCCTCCACGGTCACGTTCTCGTCGCCGATGGACTCCTCATACTCATCAATCAGGTCCGACAGGCCCTCCAGGCCGCCGGAAACGGACATGATCGGCGTCTTTAAGTTGTGCGCGATACCGCCCACCAGCTGCCCCAGCGACGCCATGTGCTCGCTCTCAATGAGGGCCAGCTGTGTCCTTGCAATCAGCTCGGCGTCCCTTTTCTGTTCCGTGATGTCCTTAAAGAGGATAATCGTGCAGACAAGAGCGCCGTTTGAGATAACGGGCGTGATTTCCACGATAAAGTATTTATCGTAACTTTTTTCAATAATATGAACTTCCGACTTACTTGGCTTGTTTTCCTTTACGGCATTGATTAAATTTTCAACAAACTGGGCGGTGCTTTCCGACAGGTCCGGCACGAAAATCCGGGGCAGGGGCATTTTTCTCCGGACAACGGCAATCCCGGCGAAGCTCTCAGAGAAAGTCCTGTTGAAATCCGTGATCTCCAGCTGCTCATTGAGCACCAGATAGCTGTCTGATATGTGGTCGACAATTGTCTGCAGGGCGACCGGGACGATGCTGAGAAAATTAAACCTGTAAATGGAGATGATAAAGCAGATAACGGCAATGGAAAAGGAAATCGGTTCAAAATAGACGGGGAAGGTGACAATATTGCTGATATACACCGCGTCAACCGTCAGGGGGATAATCGTCCCCAGTATAATCAGCAGGGACTGCTTGGAAAAAAAGCCCGAGTTCCTGACGGAAAACCGGATCAGCTGCATCAGGCCGAGGACGATCAGAGTGTAGGAGAAGAAGGGGTGCAGCAACAGGACAATTCCCTTTTGCATCTCGCTGTTGATGGGAGAGTAGCGTATAAAGTACAAATGGTGATAGTCGTTGGTCCAGATTAGGGCGACGCAGACCACCGGAATCACAAACAGCAGATAGAGGAGCCTGTTGATTTTGGTATCCACATGGGAAAAGGAATACCCCAAAAAGAAGATGAAAACAGAAACAAACGCCACCGCAGTAAAGGAGCAGTTGACGAAAAACATGCCGGTGTAATTAAACTCCCGAATGGCGTATTGCTCCGCCAGAGACGCGGCGCACCAGAGAAAGATCGTGAGGTCGGTATAAATTGAAAAATAATGCAGCGCTTTTTTGTTTCGCGTCCTGACCATCACGACCAGCAGGAAAAAGGTCAGCAGCGTCGACAGATGCAGGAGCGCAAAAGGCACGTTAAAAAAGCTCTCCATCAGGCTTCTCCTTCATTCTGCAGCAGGTTGTCGATAACCTCGTCGGCATGGGAATTGATAAAGTAATGATTCGCGCCCTTCAAAACGGTAAGGTCCGCGCCGGCAAAGAACCGCTTCCACCCCCGGTACCGCCGGGCGTAGCCTCTTGTGGTGCTGTCCGCGTCCCCCGCCAGCACATGCACCGGGCAGGAGAGCTTTTTCCCTTCCTTTATCAGCCGGTACAGATACCGGTAAAAGCATTTCGTGTCGTGCCTGAATACCCGGAGGATATGGGAGATATAGTCGGTATCCGCCAACAGCTGGCCGGGCATGCCGATTTTCCTGAGATACCGCGCGACGCTCTTATCGGAGAACAGGCTCCAGGGGGTATAAAAGGCGCCGAGAACGCCGACGAATCTCGGGGCCATGATGCCGCCGATGAAAACCGATTTGATCCGCGCGCCGGCTTTTTCGAGCCGGTTTGCCGTTGCCAGCATCATGGCGCTGCCGACACAATGGCCGTAGAGCACCAGTTCGCCCGTGACGCAGTCCCGGATGACGGCGGCGAGCTTGTCCGCCGTCTCCTCAAAGGACTCCAACTGCTCCTGGGTCCCGTATTCGTGGCCCGGGAGATTGACGGCATACAGGCTGACGTCCGTACGCCGCGCGCACAGCGCGTCCGCCATGTTCTTGTACGCCAGCGCGTTGCCGCCGCCGTAGGGGAAACAGATGATGCTCGTGCCGGCCTCATTGTTGCCGGGAGTCAGATTCGTCAGCAGCGCCGAGGTCCTCCGGCCGTCGGCAAGCTTTTCCGACAGCTGGCGGATGGTGGGGTGCGTAAAGAAGTCGATGACATTAAGCTCCAGCTTCAGCATGGAGATAATCCGGATCACGCTCAAAGAGTCGCCGCCCAGCTCGAAGAAATTGTCGTCGATGCCGACGGACGGCACGTCAAGCACCTTTCTCCAGGCGTCGGCAATGGCCGCTTCCGTCGCGTTTCTGGGCATGACGGCATGAGCCCCGGCGCCAAGCGCCTCGCCGGGCTGCGGCAGCGCGCCCCTGTCGATCTTGCCGTTGCGGTTGAGCGCAAACGTGTCGACCCTGATGAAATAGGCCGGCAGCATGTACTCTGGGAGCTGGCCGGACAGATAGGAGGCCAGTTCCCTGGCGGACAGGTCTGCCATTGATGTGTAGTAGGCGCACAGCTTCTTGTCGCCGCCGCTTGTCGTATGGACGGTAACAACGGTTTTTTCAATGTCGGGGTGCTTTTCCAGCGCGTTTTCGATTTCGCCCAGCTCGATCCTGTAGCCGCGGATTTTCACCTGGTTGTCGATCCGCCCGAGATATTCTATATCACCGTCGGGCAGCATCCGCCCAAGATCGCCCGAGCGGTAGATCCGGCCCGGCCCGAGGCCTTCGATCTCAATAAATTTCTGGCTGGTCAGCGCCTCGTTATTCAGGTAGCCGCGCGCAACGCCGTCGCCGCCGACGCAGATTTCTCCGGGCACGCCGATCGGCTGCAGCTTCAGATGCCGGTCTAAAATATACACGCTCAGCGTCGGTATCGGCCGGCCCACATTGCTGACGTGCCGCTCGGTGTCCTCAAGGGTAATTTCCTTAAAGGTCACATGCACGGTTGTCTCCGTGATGCCGTACATGTTGATAAGCTTTGTGCGGGGATATTTGGTCTTGAAGCCTTTGAGCATCGGCGGCTTGAGGGCTTCGCCGCCGAAGATGACATACCTTAGGGCCGGTATATCCGTTGTTGACGCGGCGTCCTCGGCGGCCAGGTTGTAAAACGCCGAGGGCGTCTGGTTGAGGACCGTCACCTTTTCCCTCTTGAGGATATTGAGAAACCGCCTGGTGTCTATCGCATCCTCCCTGGGGATGATGATCAGCCGGCCGCCGTAGAGCAGCGCCCCGTACATTTCCCACACCGAAAAGTCAAAGCAGCAGGAGTGGAACAGCGTCCAGGTGTCCTTCTCGTCAAAGTCAAACTGGAACTTGTCGTTAAACAGCAGCCGCACCACGTTCCGGTGTTCGATCATGACCCCCTTGGGCCTGCCTGTCGAGCCCGAGGTGTAGATGATATACGCAAGGTCCCCGGGGCTCACGGCATAGCCCGGGTTCGTGCCGTTAACGTCATAGGTCCCGTCATCCTCAAGATACAGCACCGTACCGTCAAAGGGAATCTCCTGTCCGCGCTTTGCCAGCAGCAGCACGGCGCCGCTGTCGGACAGCATGTACGTCTTCCGCTCCGCCGGGTATTCCGGGTCGATGGGCATATAGGCCCCGCCGGCCTTTAAAATGCCGAGGATGGACACGATCACGTCAAAGGACCGGTCGGCGACGAGCCCGACGACGGCATCGGGGCCAACGCCGCAAGCCCGCAGCCTGCGGGCAAGTTTGTTGGCCTTGCTATTGAGCTCCCCGTACGTCATGCTGCGGCCGCCGAGGACCAGCGCGACGCTGTCCGGCGTTTTCCCGGCCCGCTCCTCAAATATCCCGTGGATGGTCTTATCCCGCGGGTACCCGGCCTGCGTATCGTTAAAATCCGCCAGCAGCCGGCGGCGCTCCGCTTCCGGCATAATCTCAATATCCATAAGCTTTTTTGCCGGATTGGCGGCAATATCCCGCAGGAGGCATTCATAATGGGTTATAAGGCGCTTAATTGTCCCGCGTTTGAATAAATCCGTGC
>JAJUHI010000124.1 GCA_029267955.1 Sporobacter termitidis
GATATACGCCTCAAACTGCTCTCCGAGCAAATAACCCGCCAGCGGCATCGCCGCCTGGAAGCCGCCGAACCAGGCGCCGACAATAGCCGCATTCTTAAGGCTCACTCTGTTCATGGACAGCCCCTTGCAAATGGCCACGGCCACGGCGTCCATGGCGAGCCCCAGGGCCATCAGCAGCATTTCCACAAAGCTCATTCGGGATTACTCTCCTGACCGGTTGGTCGATTCATAATGCACCGGGCCGCCCCGGCCTTAAACGGTGGGACGGCCTTTACGCAGTATATCAAATACAAGCCTGAGCGTCAAACAATTTTTCCACATATTAGGATATAAAGCCAAACGAGCCGGCTGCGTTTCCGGCTCGTTTTCATATGGTCTTTGTTATTGTTCCGGCGGCGCCTCGGAGGTCTCGGGCTCCGTCGGCGGATTGTCCGCCGGCGAAGGCGACGGCGACGGGGAGGGCGACGGGGACGGCGACGGCGTGTCTGTCGGTGTTGCCGACGGCGACGGAGAGGGCGTTGTCAGGGAGCCCACCGGCACCAGAATGACCTTGTCCTCCGTCCTGTAGGAGCTGCGGTCTATAAACGTCTTGCTCAGCAGATTGCCGTCCTTGTCGTAGATATATTTGTACGTATCCACCACATAGCCGGTATGGCCGGAGGATTCCTCCTTTGTGGTCCCCGGCGCCACCGACGGGTCTTCCTTGTAGACGGTTTTAAAGTCCTTTGTGCTGATGACCACATACTCCACCTTGACAGTGTTCGTATGGGTCTTTGTGCCGTGGAGCTTGACGTCCAGATAGCCGTCGTCCATGACGGCTTCTATTTTAATCGGATATTCCGTGGTGTTCTTGAATTTGAAGTCGATGGTGCCCCAGTTGATCGCCGCGTCGATGCCCAACGGCAGATAGGTGACGATGAACATGTGGTTTTTACGCTCGACAACCTCCAGATCGGCGTACAGGACGGTGCAGTACAGCGTCGAGGAGACCTGGCAGATGCCCCCGCCGACTTCCTGCACAACCTTGCCGCTGACATACGCGCTGGCCGACTTATACCCCTTTTCCGGCGTGCGCTCCCCAACCGTCTTGTTAAAGGAGAACTCCTCGCCGGGATTCAAGATCGTGCCGTTAATCGCCGCCGCGGCCAGCCTGACGTTATTGACGCGGTTGCTGGTCCCGGCCACAAAGGTTCTCCGCTCGGCGAGAACGTCGCTGAACAGCTGGGCGTTGAGCATTTCCGTGGTGACTTCCGGCTGGGTGAGAATCAGCGGGATTACCACCGTCGCGCCGGTCTGCGCCGCGTCCAGAGCCTTCTGCGCCGCCTTCAGATCAAAGCTGACGCCGACCGTGCTCTGGGTCACCTGCTTGGTTTTCGGGTCGTAAACGGCGCTGACGGGCTTTGTGTAAACGGCGTCATAAATGCTCTGCAGGTCGATGCTGCGGCCGCCCTCGGTCCCCACGTCGTAATCAACGGTCACAGGGGCGTTCTCGGCAACGGATTTCCCCAGGGACGACACGACCAGCTCGTACAGGGCGTCCGGGTCGGCCATGGTTTCGCTGTTGCCTTTTGTTATCCTGATCTCGTCGGTATCGATCGTATACGCATCCTGCATGAGCTTTAAATTGAATGCCCGCACATACTCGTCAATAACGCCTCTGACGTAAGCCTCGTTGACATAAGCCGCGCCGCTGTGGTCCAGCTCCCGGCCAGTCAGCAGGCATTTGACGTACTGAAACAGATTGCCAAAAAACGACCCGTCTTTACCGTATCCCGCGGCGATATCCGCCGCGTTTTCGGGGAGGAGCTGCACGCCGGATTCGTTGCCCGTAATGGTCATCTTCTCACCGTCCGGGAAGTTGACCGTAACAGAGACATTCTTTGCCTTATCCTCATACCCGGCTTCCCTGAGAGCCTGCGCCGCTTCCTCGGCCGTCATGCCCGACAGGTCCACCCCGCCGACGGTGACGTTGGGATATACGGTATCGAGTCCATTGACATAAAAGCCTGCCGCGGCGGTCCCCGCCGCCAGGAGAACCAGAACCGCTGCGACAATGATCACAATTAGGCCGCGCTTTGTTATATTGTGACGGCTTTCGCCGGTCTTCATCACTTTTTTGATATTAACCCCATCCTTATCCGGTAAACCGAAGATTGCCCGCCGGCGGCGGCCGGCGCCGCGCCGCGGTTTTTGGTAAGACAAGCATACTGTATTTATCCGCTGTTTTCAATAATATTTTATTACAGTTTACTACAATCACTGTAACCTTTTTGTAAGGTTTTGACAAAGTTCTTGTTATATTCCACGAAACATGGAAATCTCTTTCGGTTTCTTATCATATGTCATCTGCCTGCGGTAAATGATATCCTCCGGCTTTTCCCAGGGGCGCGTCATTTCCGTGCGCTGCCGCGTCTGCGTCTCAAGTATTTCCCCGATTAAGCGGTTGGACAGCAGGAAGCCCTGCGGCGTCAGGCTCCAGCGGTCGTCGTTGAAAACCGCCCAGCCCTGGGACTCGTAAAACTGCAGGAGCTTTATCGTTTTATCCATGCTGCAGGGGTAAATATCATAGTATTCCTTTTCAGAAATGCCCCTTGTGGTCCGCAGGCGAAGCATCAAATACTCGCTGGCCCGCTCAAAATCGGATATTTCCTCCACCAGGTCCACGATATTCTCCCCGGCCAGCACATTTTCGCTGTATTTTACCAGGTCGGCCACAAAGTTGTAGCGTTTCCCGCCGATGTAGGAGTGGGCCGCGGCGCCGAAGCCCAGGTACTCTTCCCCAAGCCAGTATTTGAGGTTATGCCTGGATTCATAACCCCGGCGGGCAAAATTGGAGATTTCATACTGCTTGTAGCCGAAGCGGCTGAGGGTTTCTATGGCGTACAGGTACATATCGGCCTGGGCGTCCTCGTCGGGCATAAAGGGCGAATCTTTGTATATGTAGAGCTGCGACCCTTCCTCGATTTTCAGGCCGTAGCAGGAAATATGCTCCGTTTTGAGGGCGGCGGCCCGCGTGAGCGTATCCGCCCAGTCGTCGCGGGTCTGGGAGGGCAGCCCGTAAATGAGGTCAATGCTGATGTTCTGGAAGCCGGCCTCCCGGGCGTTTTTGACGGTTTCCTCCGTCATGGCAAAGGTATGCCGCCTGCCCAGGCTTTTCAGCAGCGCGTCGTTGGCGGTCTGGGCGCCGATGGACAGTCTGTTGAAGCCGGCGCGGTTTAAACGGATCAGGTCGGCCTTTGTGATGCTGTCGGGGTTGACCTCCACCGTCACCTCCGCGTCCAGAAGCACGTGGCCGTATTTCTTTAAGGCGTTGAAAATGCTGATCAGCCTGTCGCTGCCGTAATAGCTGGGCGTGCCGCCGCCGAAATACACGGTATCCGTCAGATACCCGTCCAGCTGCGGCGCATACTCCCGGATATGGTGCAAAATGGCATGCTGATACGCCGGCATCAGCTTTTCATGCCCGGGCAGCGAATAAAAATCGCAGTAGGCGCACTTGCCGGCGCAGAAGGGAATATGAATGTATATGCCGAGGTTTTTTTCCATAGCGATAGCGTACCGGGCGGCGCCGGTTAATACTCGGCGCCGCGTCCCTCATCAATCCATGTATTTCTGCGTATATTTTTCAAAGCTGGCGACGCCGGAGAGCTCCGTGAGGATCTGCTGCATGCTGTCGATTTCATCGTCGGCGGCCGTTGTCCGCACTTCCGCCTCCGGCCTCTCCAACGGAATCGACACCGTGACGGACGTCCCGGAGCCGGGCTTGCTGTGGAGCACGGCGCTCCCCCCGTGCTGGCGGGCAATGTTGTTGACGAGCGTCAGCCCCAGACCGACGCCCGTGGGCGTGTCGGCCAGCTGCCTGGGCGTGTTGAACTTGTTCCACGCATTCGGTAAGATGTCATGGGCAATCCCGTCGCCGTTGTCGGTGACGGTGATGACCAGCCGGTCGCCGGCGCACGTTAAGCGCACCGCCACCGTGCCGCCCTCCCTGGTGTTTGCCAGACTGTTGGAAATCAGGTTGAGCAGCATCTTCTCCAGCTTGTACCGGTCGGCGCAGATCATAATGCTGTTATCAGACGATTCAAACACAATGTTCACGCCGCAGTCCCGGACAAAGTGGCGGACGGAGCCGATCAGGTCACGGCTCGTCTTGGCAATGTCAAAGCGGGTGAAATTCATCGGCACGTCATCCCGCAAAATATCGGCCAGGTCGCTGATATTGCCCGTCAATCGCAGCATATTGTAATAGCAGTGGTACAGCATCGAGGAATAGCGGGCCAGCCGGCTGTTGCCAATATTTTCCACATAGGGCAGCAGCAGGCTCGAGGCCATTTTAAAGACCGACAGGGAGTTTTTAAGCTCAATGCCGATGGACATGAGCAGGTTTGCCATGTTGTCCGTTTCTTCAAATTCGGGCGACACGATGCTGTAAATGCGGTAGTCGTCCAGCGACTTGACGGTGACGATGGTGTGAAAGCCTTCAATGTCAACTTCTTCGGAGCAGCTTTCCTCCGCCTGATTCACCAGACGGTTCGGAAAAATGTCCTCGGGTTTCACTTTATCAATATTTGGAATAAGCCTGGCGGCGGTACCGTTGAAGTACCGGATTTCTCCATCCTTGACGGCAACAACGGCCTCCTTGTGATTTCCGTACAAGCTGGCCAGTTTGCTCAGCAAGGGCTCCACCTCCCTTTTTATCTCTTGTCTCTCGTAAATATCCATGTGGAGACACTGCGAAAAAATACTTGCGATCTATTTGTAATCCCTGTCATTCATTCCAGAATCAGGTTCCTGATTTTTTTCGTAACTGACAGAAACGGGTATTTTTTATAATAACAAAATTCTCGTGTTTCGACAACTGTTTTTGTCGCAATTTATAAGAAATTCATGAAACCGCTTTTTTTACTTTGATTTTCCACAAAATATTGGTATAATCGTCTGCGGAAATCAATACCTTTCGGAGGTTATTATGAGCATCAGAATCGGTATCACCGGATTCGGCAGAATCGGCAGGCTTGTGCTTAGAGCCAGCCTGGAGCATGAAAACATTGAAGTCGCCGGCATTAACGCCACCGTCGCACCGGATTACATGGCATATATGATGAAATACGACACCATCCACGGAAGGCTCCCCTGTGAGATCAGCCACACCTCCGACAGCATCACAATCAACGGGAAAAAGATCCCCACCTTCTCCGACAGAAATCCGGAGAACATCCCCTGGGCGCAGGTGGGCGCGGAATACCTTGTCGATTCCACCGGCCAGTTCAAGACGATGGAAAAGGCGGCCGTACACCTCAAGGCCGGGGCCAAAAAGGTTGTGGTCACGTCTCCCTCCTCCGACATCCCCATGTTTGTCACCGGCGTCAACCTGGATAAATATGATCCGTCCATGCAGATCGTTTCCAACGCCTCCTGCACCACCAACTGCCTGGCGCCCGTGGCCAAAATCCTCAACGACACCTATGGTATCGCCTCGGGCCTGATGACAACGGTCCACTCGGCCACCGCGTCCCAGAAGACCGTGGACGGCAAATCGGTGAAGGACTGGCGCGGCGGGCGGGCGGCCTCCTACAATATCATCCCCTCCTCCACCGGCGCGGCGGAAGCCGTCGGCAAGGTCATCCCCGAGCTGAAGGGGAAGCTCACCGGCATGTCCATGCGCGTCCCCACGCTGGATGTCTCGGTGGTGGACCTGACGGTCAACCTCCAGAAGCCGGCTTCTTACGCGGATGTCTGCGCCCTGATGAAAAAGGCCTCGGAAACGGATTACAAGGGCATTCTGGGCTACACGGAGGACGATGTGGTGTCCTCGGATTTCATCGGCGACCCGCACATTTCAATCTTTGACGCCAAGGCCGGCATCCAGCTGACCGACACGTTTATGAAGCTCATCGCCTGGTACGACAACGAATACGGCTATTCGGACAAAGTCCTCTGCCTGATTGAGCATATGTACAGCGTGGACCATCAATAAGAACACCTATTCCGGAGCTCCCGAAAGGGAGCTCCGCTTTTTTTGAGACAGCCTGCATTATATTTATCGATTGTTTTTTCAGGAAAAATATGTAATAATGGCTGAAAACGGCATTTTTTATGAAATATAATCTAAAATCTGGGACAAATCGCTAAAATCGTGTGCGGATGAGGTATTATTGCATGAAGCTGCCCAAAATGATCGTTTTCGACTACGGCGGGACCCTGCTGTATGAGCCGGGGTTTAACACCCTGCGCGGCGCTGTATCGGGATTACCTGTGGGCCCATGCCGACGCCAGAGACGAATACGGACGGTTAAAGCAGGCGTTAGCCAAGCAGCACCCGCATGATATCGATGCGTACATTGACGGCAAAAGCGGGTTTATAGAAGCTATCATAAAACGGGCACGGGAGGTGTCGCCATATGGAGCAGACACAGAACATTTTTGACAACCCCGTCTTTTTTGAAGGGTATAAAAAGCTGCGGGAAAACCCCGAC
>JAJUHI010000125.1 GCA_029267955.1 Sporobacter termitidis
GTCCTCGCCGAGTACGCCATGACCTTTAAGGAGCCGCCCTTTATCGCCCTCGAAACAGAGGTGCCGATCGGCGTTGTCACCGGAGAAACGAAAGAGGACGGGAGCCCCGCGGGCGGCACAGCTGACTGCATCCAAATAGGCGAGGGGATTCTCTGGGTAACGGACTATAAAAACGGGAGCGGTATTCCCGTATCCGCGGAGGACAATCCCCAGATGAAGCTGTACGGCCTCGGAGCGCTCAAGCTGTACCGCCCCTTCTACGGCGACACAATACATACTGTGCGAATGACTATCGTACAGCCGGCCCTCGACAGCGTGAGCGACTGGGAGATATCGAGAGAAGAACTGGAAGCCTGGGGAAAAGACGTTGTAGCGCCCGCCGCGGCTCTTGCCCTTGCCGGAAAAGGCGAACTGACGCCCGGCGAGTGGTGCAAAAACCATTTTTGCCCGATACGATTTACCTGCCGCGCCCTTGCGGACAGCGCGCTATCCCTTGAAGAGTTCAAGCGTTCCTTGCCGCCTGCATTGTCGCCCTCGGAGATTGCAAGCGTTCTCGAACGCGGGGGCCTCCTGACCGCCTGGTACAGCGACGTAAAGGATTACGCGCTTGAGGAAATACTGGCGGGGCGCGGGATACCCGGCTGGAAGGCTGTCGAAAAACATGGGAGCAGAGAATGGACGGGCGGAGCTGACGCCGCATTCCCCGCGCTTGCCGCGGCCGGTGTGGCCGAGGCTCTCCTCTGGGAGCGCAAGCCGGTTACCCCGCCGGCGCTTGAAAAGGCTGTCGGAAAGAAGACCTATGAGGAAATCATAAAGCCTCACGTTACCAAAGTGCCCGGCAAACCCGCGCTTGCGCCTGAATCGGACAAGCACCCCGTATTTAACCCCGCTGCCTCGGCGTTTGCGGCGCTCCCCGATGAATAAGGTCCATAATATCAGAAACAGAGAAAATCCGCTGAGCTGCCAAAAAATCAATTTATGAAGGAGAAGAGAAATTATGAATGCCAACACAATAACCACCGGAGAAGTCCGCCTGTCATATGTAAACGTATTTGAGCCTCAGACCCGCCCGGGCAGCACCGATGCCAAGTACAGCGTGACCGTGCTCATGCCAAAGAGCGACACCGCGGGCAAGGCGGCAATCGACGCGGCAATAAAGGCCGCTATCGAGCAGGGCGTAACCAAGTGCTGGAACGGCATACGCCCGCCCCAGCCTGCTATCTGCGTCCACGACGGAGACGGCGTCCGTCCCAGCGACGGACAGCCCTACGGCGCCGAATGCAAGGGCTGCTGGGTTTTCACGGCCAGCTCCAAGAACGCTCCCGGCGTGGTGGATATTAACGTACAGCCTCTCATCGACGCGCGTGCGGTCTATTCCGGAATCTGGGGCCGTGTAAATGTCACCTTCTTTCCGTACAACAATAACGGCAAGAAGGGGGTGGGCTGCAGCCTGAATCACGTCCAAAAGCTCCGCGACGGCGAACCGCTCGTCGAGCGCGTAAGCACTGAGGACGCCTTCGGAGCTCCGGCTACTTATCCTCAGCCGGGCGCATATATTCCGTCTGCCGCTCCCGCATACGTCCAGCCCGCATATATGCCCGCTGCGGCTCCCGCCTACGCAGGCGGCGTCAATCCTTTTACCGGACAGCCTATGTAAACTGTCCGGGAAGGGGGCCTTCGGGGCCCCTTTGCCGTAAGGAGGATATCCCATGCACCATATGAGCATAGATATCGAAACCTTTTCCTCCGTGGATCTCGGGAAATGCGGTATGTACAAATACGCCGAATCCCCGGATTTTCAAATACTGCTTTTCGCCTGCAGCCTCGACGGCGCTCCGGTACAGGTCGTTGACCTGACCCGGCCGGGTACATATTTGCCGGAGGAAGTCTGCCGATGGCTCTTTAATCCGCAGTGCTTGAAGCACGCATATAACGCGGCGTTCGAATGGTGCTGCCTGTCAAGGTATCTCGGCCTGGCGCAGAATCCGTCATACCCGCCGGAAAAATGGCTCTCTCAGTGGCGCTGCACACAGCTGCAAAGCCTTTACTGCGGCTATCCATTCAGCCTGGACGCCGCAGGAAAAGCTCTTGGACTCCCGCAGGACAAACAAAAAATGACCGCCGGCAAAGCGCTTATCCGTTACTTCTGCACACCCTGCAAGCCGACCAAATCAAACGGCAACCGCTCCCGTAACCTGCCGCATCACGATCCGGACAAGTGGGAACTTTTCAAGGCGTATAACGCCCAGGACGTAGTGACTGAAATGGAGATAGCCCGGCGGTTGTCTAACTTCCCGATACCCGCTGAAATACAGAGACAGTGGGAGCTTAATCAGATTATCAATCTCCGGGGCGTGGCCGTGGATTTGAAGCTTGTGGATGCGGCCTTGTGGTGCGGCGATACCGTCCGCCGGGAGCTGACAGAGGAGGCCGTACGCCTAACCGGGCTCAACAACCCGAACAGCGTGGCACAGCTTACCAAGTGGCTTGAAGAGGAAACTGAAGAGGAGATAAAAGACCTGCGCAAGGAGACGGTTGCAGGGCTTCTTGGGCGGGATGTCGGCAGCGATGCAGCAATCCGTATGCTGGAGATCCGCCAGATGCTCGGCAAGACATCTACGAAAAAATACAATGCCATCGAAACCTGTGTTTGTTCAGACGGCAGGGTGCGCGGTCTATTACAATTTTACGGTGCTAACAGAACGGGCAGGGAAGCGGGCAGGCTTGTTCAGGTGCAGAACCTGCCCCGCACATATCTCAAAGCTCTTAACCTTGCCCGTCAGCTGGTTAAAGAGAGAAATCTCAACGGGCTGCGGCTGTGCTACGGCGGCATACCCGATACGCTGTCCCAGCTTATCCGCACCGCTTTCGTGGCGGCGCCGGGCAAGGTATTCATAGACGCAGACTTCTCGGCCATCGAGGCACGGGTAATCGCCTGGCTGGCCGGCGAGGAGTGGGTGCTGGAGGTTTTCCGAACTCACGGCAGAATATACGAGGCCACAGCTTCCCAGATGTTTGGTATTCCGCTTGAGAAAATCAAAAAGGGAGAACCCGAATACTCATACCGCCAAAAGGGCAAGGTCGCTACCCTCGCCCTTGGATACCAGGGCGGACCCGGCGCTCTTATTAACATGGGCGCGCTTGATAACGGGCTTGCGGAGGACGAGCTGCCCGACATCGTTGAGCGCTGGAGGAAAGCCAATCCTCACATCGTGCAGTTCTGGTACGATGCGGAATGCGCGGCACTGTCAGCAGTAAATCAGGGTACCCAGGCCACGGCGCGCGGGATCCGCTTCGCAAGGGAATGTGACCCGGATAATAATCTCGACTTTCTGACAATCAGACTGCCAAGCGGACGAAAGCTTTACTACGCCAGGCCCCATATAGGCGTAAACCGCTTCGGCAGAGACAGCCTGTGCTATTACGGCATGAACCAGACCTCAAAGAAGTGGGAGGCGACGGAGACCTACGGCGGCAAGCTCGTTGAAAACATCACGCAGGCGGTGGCTCGCGACTGTCTGTTTGAGGCTATGGCGAGGCTTGAAGCGGCGGGATTCCCTATTGTGTTCGATGTGCATGACGAGATTGTAATCGAAGTCGACAAGGGCTGTGCCAGTCTGGACAAGGTGGTCGGCACAATGTCCCGGCCCATTTCATGGGCGCCGGACCTGCCGCTGAACGCCGACGGCTGGATCGATGAATATTTCAGGAAGGATTAACGGACTACGCTTTCTTAGAGAGAATGAAGGCTCAACTCTGCACCCGCATGAAATGTGTAAAGGAGTAACCCTCCATGTTCATAAACGACCGAAAAATAACAATATCAGTCGGAAACAGTCGCCGGGCGACCGTGTGGAATCCCCAGACTCTAACGGTTTCGGAGCTGTACGCCCGGCTGGCAACGCCCGCGAGAGGGGCGGAGCCCAGGGCCGTATACATGTCCATGAAAAAGCCCCAGCAGGACGATCTGAAAGACATCGGCGGCTTTGTAGCGGGCGCCCTTACCGGTCCGCGCCGCAAGGGCAGCGCCGTGGCCGGCAGGGACGTTCTGACGCTCGATCTTGACAACATACCCACAGGCGGCACGGATAACGTGCTGTGCCGTCTGGAGGCCCTCCAGTGCGGTTACTGTGTTTACTCCACCCGCAAGCATGCCCCGGAGGCCCCGCGGCTGCGCGTGCTTTTCCCGCTCAACCGCACAGTCGGCGCGGACGAATACGAGCCGCTCGCCCGCAGAATGGCCGAGTATGTCGGCATTGAAATGGCCGACCCGTCCACTTTTGAGGCGCACAGGCTTATGTACTGGCCGTCCTGCTGCGCTGACGGGGAGTATATATACCGCTGGGCTGACAGGGCCTTTATTGACGCGGACGGCCTTCTGGCAACGTATAGGGACTGGCGGGATGTGAACAGCTGGCCGCAGGTCCCCGGAGCCGTACAGGCGCCGGCGAAGCTTGCGGAAAAGCAGGGAGACCCTGAAACAAAGCCCGGAGTCGTGGGCGCCTTCTGCCGCGTATATGACGTGTACCGCGCCATGGACGAGCTGCTGCCGGGCGTCTATGAGCCGGTTGATAACATGCCCGGCAGGTACACCTATACCGGAGGCAGCACGACGGGCGGCGCAATTGTCTATGATAACGGCAGGTTTCTTTACAGCCATCACGCCACAGACCCCTGCGGCGGCAGGCTGGTTAACGCCTTTGACCTCGTGCGCCTGCACAAGTTCGGAGAACTCGACGACAAGGCGGACCCGAGGGCTCCGACTAACCGCATGCCGTCATATTCGGCGATGTGCGGGCTCGCTGCCGCAGATGAAGATGTAAAAGCGCTTATGGCGCGAGAAAAGCAGGAGGAGCTTAGCGCAGCCTTCGGCGAGGAGCTGTCGGACTATGACGCCGAATGGATGACAAGGCTTAAGACGCATCCTAAAACGGGGCAGATTTTAGCTACCATAGATAATGTGTGGCTTATCCTTGAAAACGATGTGAATCTCAAGGATAAATTTGCCATGAATAAATTTGCAGGCCGCGGAGAGGTCTTAGGTCCTCTGCCGTGGTGCCGGGATGGTACCAGAAGACTATGGGAGGACAACGATAATCAGGGCCTGTACTGGTATCTCGAAAAGGCTTACCAAATCGCATCCAACGGCAAGGTGGACGGAGCGCTGTCGCTGCACAGCAACGCACATTCATTCAATGACGTCACCGCCTATCTGGAAGGGCTGCGCTGGGACGGGACGGCACGGCTGGACACGCTTTTTATCGACTATCTTGGGGCGGAGGACACGCCGCTGGTTCGCGCGGTGACCCGCAAGGCATTTACGGCGGCCGTGGCCAGAGCAATGCGCCCGGGGATCAAATTCGACAACATGACCATTCTGTCCGGGCCGCAGGGCATAGGCAAAAGCACACTGATTTACAAAATGTCCCGCGGCTGGTTCAACGATTCAATCCGGACCTTCGAGGGCAAGGACGCGTCTGAGCTGCTCCAGGGAGTGTGGCTTGTCGAGATTGCGGAGCTGCAGGCCTTCAGGAACTCGGACATAAGCCGTATAAAGCAGTTCGTCAGCCAACAGGCGGACCGCTTCAGAGCCGCATACGGCCGCCATGTTAAGGAGATGCCTCGGCGCTGCATATTTTTCGGCACGACAAACAGCGGCGAGTACCTGAGAGACCGAACGGGGAACCGGCGCTTCTGGCCCGTAGACGTAGGCATAAGGCGGCCAAGAAAAAACGTATTCCGGGATCTGGACGAAGAAATAGATCAGCTGTGGGCCGAGGCATTTACATATTGGCGGATGGGTGAGCCTCTATACCTATCGGAGGAATTTGAGACCGAAATCAAAGCGGCTCAGGAAGACCACAGGGAAATCTCTGTCCGGGAGGGCATAATTCAAGATTTCGTAAACAGGCAAATTCCGGAAGGCTGGAACCGGTGGAAGCTGGATCAGCGTCGAGCGTACTGGGGCGGCGGCCTTGCCGGAGAGCATACCCTGGTTGAAAGAGACAGGATTTGCGCGCTGGAGGTCTGGTGCGAGGCTCTGGGCGGCGACCCGAAGCTTATGAAGTATCTGGAAGCGCAGGAAATAAACGATACGATTGCGAGCATGCCGGGGTGGAAAAGGGCAAAAGGCGCTTTGAAATTCGGGTACTGCGGGGCGCAAAAAGGCTTTATAAAAGGGTAACTTGCAGGGGTAGCCTTAGGGGTAACTTCTTATAAGGTTACCTTTTGGGGGTAACTTGGTAACTTCATGGTAACTTTGAAAGTTACCGCTGAAACCCTTGCGGCGCAAGGGCTGGAGCCTAAAGGTAACTTGGTAACTTTTTATATATAGAGTAGTAGTAAATAGAGAATATAGAGGAATATATAACGCTCTAATATCTCTAAAACGCCTATACGCGTTATATATATAAGAAAAAAATCACGAAAGGTTACGCAAAA
>JAJUHI010000126.1 GCA_029267955.1 Sporobacter termitidis
ATCGGCGGCGGTTCGCCCATGGACGCGGCGAAAATCATGTGGGTGCTCTACGAGCACCCCGAGGTCCGGTTTGAGGATCTGGCCATGCGCTTTATGGATATCCGCAAACGGGTGTATCCCTTCCCGAAAATGGGCGTCAAGGCCAGCCTGGTCTGTATTGCCACCACGGCGGGCACGGGCTCGGAGATATCGCCCTTTACGGTTATTACCGACGAGAAAACGGGCCTTAAATATCCCCTGGCCGACTACGCGCTGACGCCGGACATGGCCGTTATCGACGCGCAGCTGATGCTGAAGCTGCCCAAAAGCCTGACGGCGGCGTCCGGCATCGACGCGCTGACCCACGCCATCGAAGCCTACGTCTCCGTCCTGGCCTCCGATTTTACCAACGGCCCGGCGCTTGAAGCCGTCCGGCTGATTATGAAGTATCTGCCCCAAGCCTATGATGACGGCCGGAACAACATCAAGGCCAGAGAAAAAATGGCCCACGCCGCCGCCGTATCCGGCATCGCCTTTGCCAACGCCTTTCTGGGGCTGTGCCATTCCATGGCCCACAAGCTGGGTGCCATACACCATCTGCCCCACGGTGTCGCCAACGCCCTGCTCATCGGCGAGGTCATCCGGTACAACGCCGTGGACGACCCCAGAAAGCAAGCCGCCTTCCCGCAGTACAAATACCCCAACGCCAAGTGGCGCTACGCCCGGATTGCCGATCATCTGCGCCTGGGGGGCGGCAGCGACGACGAAAAGGTCATGCTGCTGATAGAGGCGATTGAGGCTCTGAAGGCGCGGGTGGGGATACCGAGGACGATCGCCGAGGCGGGCGTCTCCAGGGAGAGCTTTTACGCCAGCCTGGACGATATGAGCGAATCGGCCTTTGACGACCAGTGCACGCTCACAAACCCGCGCTATCCGCTGATCTGCGAAATCAGGCAGCTGTATATCAACGCCTATGAAGGCACCTGGGGCCGCCATGCCGACCAGTGCGACAGGCAGCTGTGCCAGGCGGCCACAACCTGACTGCAAGTCTGTCATGCGGGTATAACTTCTCTTCCTTGAGGCATACTAACAAATCATGCGTCAATAAGGAGAAGCGTTTACCATATGGCACCGACAAGCAACATACCGTCCGCCGCGCCGTACCGGCTGGGCCTTGACATCGGCTCAACCACCGTCAAGGCCGCGGTGCTGGATTGCGGCGGCAGGATGATCTTCAGCTTCTATGAGCGCCATTTCTCAGACCTTGGAGCCACGGCCGGCCGGCTCCTTGACCGGCTGGCGGACACGCTGGGGGATGCTCCCGTCCGCGCGGCGGTCACCGGCTCCGGCGGGCTGGCCCTGTCGGAGACGCTGGGGCTGCCCTTTGTGCAGGAGGTGGTGGCCGGCACAAGGGCGGTCCGGCGGTATTATCCCGAGGCGTCGGTGGTTTTGGAGCTGGGGGGCGAGGACGCCAAGCTGACGTTTTTTGACCCCGGCGCGGACCACCGGATGAACGGCATCTGCGCCGGCGGCACGGGGGCCTTTATCGACCAGATGGCCCTGCTTTTAAAGACGGACGCGGCGGGGCTGGACCGATTAGCCGCCGGCTACAGGACCATCTATCCCATTGCCGCCCGGTGCGGCGTGTTCGCCAAGACGGATATTCAGTCGCTTTTAAACGACGGGGCGGCCCGGGAGGATATCGCCGCGTCGGTTTTCCAGGCCGTTGTCAATCAAACCATCGCCGGGCTGTCCTGCGGCCGGAAGATAAAAGGGAAGGTCTGCTTTATCGGCGGGCCGCTGCATTTTCTCCCGCAGCTGCGCGCCCGCTTTCAGCAGACGCTGAATCTTGGGCCCGAGGATATCCTGCTGCCGGAAAACGCCCCGGTGTTCGTCGCCGCCGGCGCCGCCCTGTCGGCGGGCGATATGGACACGGCGCGGGCAACCACCCTGCGGGAGCTGGCGGACAGGCTCCGGGTAAACGGTACGGCCGGACCGTCCTCCGGCGGCGGGCTGCCGCCGCTGTTTGACAGCGCGGCGGAGCTTGCGGCCTTCCGCGCCCGGCATGAAAGCCACAAGGCGGGGCGGCGGGACCTGTCCGCCTATCAGGGGGACGCCTGGCTGGGGCTGGACGTTGGCTCCACCACTTGCAAATGCGTTTTAATCGACGGGGAGGACAACATCCTCTTTTCAATGTATACGGACAATGACGGCAGCCCCTTGGACAGCGCCGCGGCGCTGCTAAAAAGCCTGTACGACAGCCTGCCGGCGGAGGTCACCATTGCCCGGGCCGCCGTCACCGGGTACGGCGAGGGCCTCATCAAAGCCGCCTTTTCCTGCGATATGGGCGAGGTGGAGACGGTGGCGCACCTGACCGCCGCCCGCCATTTCCTCCCCGGCGCGGAGACGGTGCTGGATATCGGCGGCCAGGACATGAAGTACCTGAAGGCCCGGGACGGGGTGATTGAAACCGTCATCCTCAACGAGGCCTGCTCCTCCGGCTGCGGCTCGTTTATCCAGACCTTTGCCCGGACGCTGGGGCTGGAGGCGGGCGACTTTGCCCGAGCGGCCCTGACCGCCCCGTCGCCCGTGGACATGGGGTCCAGATGCACGGTGTTTATGAATTCCAGAGTCCGGCAGGCCCAGAAGGACGGGGCGTCCGTGGGGGACATTTCGGCGGGGCTTTGCTATGCCGTCGTTAAAAACGCGCTGTTCAAGGTCATTAAAATGCGGGACGCCGGCGAGCTGGGCGACAACGTCATCGTCCAGGGCGGGACCTTTTTAAACGACGCCATTTTGCGCTGCTTTGAGCTGATTACGGGGAAACAGACCGTCCGGCCCGATATCGCGGCGCTGATGGGCGCCTTCGGCGCGGCGCTGCTGGCCAAGAGGACCTGGCACCCGGGGCAGACCTCCGCGCTCATCAGCCGGGAACAACTGGCCTCGTTTTCCTACCGGACCGCGCCGGGCCGGTGCGCCCGCTGCCAGAACAACTGCCTGCTGACGGTGACGCAGTTTGAGGGCGGCGGCCGGTTCGTCACCGGCAACCGCTGCGAGAAGGGCGCGGGCGATAACGCCCCGGCGGCCATGCCCAATCTGTTTGAGGAAAAGTACCGCCGGGTGTTTGACTACGAGCCTTTAAGCCCCGATAACGCGCCCCGGGGCGAGATCGGCATCCCCCGGGTTTTGAACATGTATGAAAACTACCCCTTCTGGCACACCTTCTTCACGGCGCTGGGCTTCCGGGTGGTGCTGTCGCCGCCCTCCAGCCGGGCAATTTTCGAGCTGGGACTGGAGACCATCTCCTCCGACACGGCCTGTTACCCCGCCAAGCTCTCCAACGGCCACGTGGCGGCGCTTATCAATCAGGGCGTGCGGCGCATATTCCTGCCCTGCCTGCCCAAGGAAAAAAGGGAGTTTGAAAACGCCGACAACCATTACAACTGCCCCATCGTCACCTGCTACGCCGAGGTCTTAAAGGCCAACATCGACCTGATAAAAACCCGCGGGGTCATCTTCCACAACCCCTTTCTGCCCTACAACGACACGAAGCGGCTGATAACGCGGCTATGGGAGGAATTTGCGGTCCTCGGCCTGACGCAGGAGGAGGTCGCCCGGGCCGTCCGGGCCGCCGAGGCGGAGGATAAGCGGTTTAAGCGGGATATCCGGCGGCGGGGCGAGGCGGTACTGAAAGAGCTGCGGGAAACCGGCAAATTCGGCATCGTCCTGTCGGGCAGGCCGTACCATCTGGACCCGGAGGTCCATCACGGCATCCCGAACCTGATCGCGTCTTTGGGGCTGGCCGTCCTGACCGAGGACGCCGTCGCCCATTTGGGCCGCGCCGGGCGGCCGCTGCGGGTGGTGGACCAATGGATGTACCACACCCGGCTGTATGAGGCGGCGGACTTTGTGTCCAAGCAGGACAACCTGGAGCTTGTGCAGCTTAACTCCTTCGGCTGCGGGCCCGACTCTATCGCGGCGGAGCAGGCCATGGAAATCCTGGCGGCGCATCATAAACTGTATACGCTTATTAAAATTGACGAGCAGAGCAATCTGGGCGCCGTCAGAATCCGGCTGCGGTCCCTGCTGGCGGCCATGAAGGCCCGGGCGGACGCCCGGGAGAAGGCGCCGGCGAATTCTCCCGCATCGCGGGTGCCGGAGCGCGTCCCGGCCAGGGCGCAGCGGCAGTATACCATCATCGGGCCCCAGATGGCGCCGATTCATTTTGCGCTCCTGGAGGCGGCCATCCGGTCCGAGGGGTACCGGTTTGACGTACTGGAGACCGTGGACAGCGCGGATATCGAGGAGGGGCTCAAGTACGTCAACAACGACAGCTGCTATCCCGCCGTGATCGTCATTGGGCAAGTCCTCCGGGCCCTCAAGTCGGGCAGGTACGACCCGGAGAACACGGCCGTTTTGATGAGCCAGACGGGCGGGCCCTGCCGGGCCAGCAATTATGTGGCGTTATTAGAAACGGCGCTACAAAAAAACGGGTTTGAAAACGTCCCGATTTTAACCCTCACCCTTGTCAAGAGCAGCCGGGCGAGCCGGTTTAAAATAACGCCCGGCCTTGTCAAAAAAGCCGCCATGGCCATGATTTGCGGCGACCTTTTGATGAAGGTGCTGTACAAAACGCGGCCCTATGAGTTAACGCCCGGCGAATCGGACCGGCTGTTTGCCCGCTGGATGGCCGCCTGCAAAAAGCAGGTGGCAACCGGCGACCGGCGCCTGTTCCGGGAGAACCTGTACGGCATCGCCCGGGACTTTGATCGGGTATCGGTCACAAAGGCGGAGAAGCGGAAGGTGGGCCTGGTGGGCGAGATCCTGGTCAAATACCATCCGGCCGCCAACAACAACCTGGCGGACTTCCTGGAGCGGTCCGGCGCGGAGCTGATGGTCCCGAGCCTGGTGGACTTCTTTTTGTACTGCGCCATGGTCCGGGAGTACAAGCACCGGTATCTGGACGGGGGGAACCTGGCAAGGCTGGCGGGCAACCTTTTCACCGGCTTTGTCGAGGGCTACCGGGAGGACATGCGCGCCGCCCTGCGTCGAACGAAGCGGTTTGCGCCCCCCGCGACGATTTACGAGCTGGCGGAGAAGGCAAAGGCATACCTGTCCCTGTGCAACCACACCGGGGAAGGGTGGCTCTTAACGGCGGAAATCCTCGACCTGATCGACGAGGGGGCGGACAGCATCGTCTGCATGCAGCCCTTTGCCTGTTTGCCCAACCACATCTCCGGGCGGGGCATGCTTAAGGCCATCAAAAACGCCCACCCGCAGGTGAGCCTGATCGCCATCGATTACGACGCGGGCGCCAGCGTGGTCAACCAAATCAACAGGATCAAGCTCCTGCTGGAGAGCGGCAAGGCGCAATAGCCGTTTCCTGATGTGAGCCGCTGGTCACGCTGACCGAAATGTGGGACGAGGATAACCCTTGCCTGATTATGATCAAGGCTCTCCCCCAAACCCGATAAAATTCGCGCGCCAACTCACGGGAAAAGCACTCCGGCACTGTGTAAAATGGAGAACATGAAGGAGCGGCACTTCCGCTTCAAATTATCCATAAAGGAGTGACCGACATGGCAGACGTGATCAAGACCTACAGGCAGCGCATGCCCGCGACGCGCTTTATTGGGAAGAAATACGGTGACGAGGACAGGGTGAACGGCTTGTTCGTCGCCCGATGGGTTGAGTGGCATCGGAACGGCTGGTTTGCCGACATCGAAAAGGCCCCCGGCTTCAACTCAGACTTTATGGAGGACGCCGGCGCGTATATCGGGATGATGCGGCAAAAAAACGGTGAACATTTACAATACTGGATCGGTATGTTCACACCGCCGGGCACAGCGGTTCCGAAAGGGATGTCTTACATGGACCTGCCGGCCAGCACGCTGGGCGTCTGCTGGGTATACGGCCCGGAGCCGGATGTTTGCGGCAAGGACAACCTTGTGATGGAGGCGTTTCAAAAAAACGGCATCGCTCCCGCAACCGACGCCGACGGCGCGCACTGGTTCTTTGAACGGTATGCCTGCCCGCGCTTTACAGAACCCGACGAAAAGGGATGCGTTATATTGGACTACTGCTGCTTCATTACCGACTGAAAAATAGGGGGCGCCGTCCCCGGCGGCCTGTCAAGTGCACCGGGGGTTTGATTCCCGCCTGCCCGGGAATGACAAAGGGAGCGGGAATGACAAGATGCCAGCCCGTTCAAGGCCAGCCTATCCGGGCTGGCCTTCAGCTTGTCGAAGAACCCGGCTATGCGTGAGCGTATGCCGGGTTTTCTGTGTTTTGTATCCTAATTATTAACGAAATGAAATGATAAAAGGAAGTCCTCCACTTCCAATTAGCCAGTTTTTTCAAATTCATGGATG
>JAJUHI010000127.1 GCA_029267955.1 Sporobacter termitidis
TCGTACTTGCGGCCGTCCATCACCAGCTTCGCGCCCTCTTTGACGCCGGACTCGATGTAGGAGATGACCTTGTTGTAGTGCTCGCGGCTGACCAGCGGGCCCATGGTGGTGTTTTTGTCCAACGGGTTGCCGACGACCATATGCTCGGCGTGCTTTAAGTACTTCTCCAGGAACGCATCGAACACGTCCTCATGGACGTAATACCGTCCCGGCGAGCCGCAGGCCTGGCCGCAGTTGTGGAACTGGTGGTGGCCCAGCACTTCCACGGCGCGGTCCAGGTTGGCGTCCGGGAAGATGATGGCCGGGTTCTTGCCGCCCAGCTCCATGATGAGCTTTTTCAGCGTGGGGGCCGCCGCCTGCATGATCGCGACGCCCGTCTCCGTGCTGCCTGTAAAGCCGACGCAGTCCACACCGGGGTGGGCGGCCATATAGGTGCCCACGGAGCCGCCGGGGCCGGTGATGATGTTGACAACGCCCTTGGGCAGTTCCTCCACCTCGGCCAGGATCTCGGCAAACTTCAGCGAGGTGATGGCGTTGATGCTGGGGACCTTCAGAACGCAGGTGTTGCCGGCGGAGATGCTCAGGGCCACCTTCTGCGTCATGAGGAAGAAGGGCATGTTCCACGGGGTGATGAGCGCGCACACGCCCACCGGGACCCGCTCCAGGCAGTACATCCGGTCACCCTGGGACGGGATGACATGGCCCTCCAGGTGGCGGGCGTAAGCGGCGGCCTGCTCAAAGTTGCCGGCGGCGCCCATGGTGGGGCCGATGGCGATATGCTCGGGGAGGCCGTGCTCAAGCGCGTCGAGATGGGCCATCTCCTTGGCATGCTTTCTGATATGCTCGGCGACTTTCGCAACGATGCTGCTGCGCTGGGACGGCGGCAACGCCGCCCAGGCCGGGAAGGCCTTCCGCGCCGCGGCGACGGCTTTGTCCACATCGGCCTTGTCGGCCAGGGGGACGGTGCCCAAGGGTTCGCCGGTGGTGACGTTTACCGTGGAAAATGTCTTGCCGGACTCGGCGTCAACCCATTCACCGCCGATCCACATTTTCATTTTTCCGTACTTCATGGGGTATACCTCCTATTTGTTGACCAGCGCGGCCTTCAGGGCAATACCGGCGCGCATGTCTTCAAGGGCCTGATTGGCGTCCTCAAGCTTGTATTTCTTGGAGATGATTTCGCCGAAGGGGTATTTGTTCTTGTGGGCCTGGATGAATTTCAGGCACTTGATGTAGTGGCGGATATCGCCGCTGTGGCTGCCGATGACGATGGCGTTGTGGCGCTGGAACTTGTTGGGGACGATGGGCACGGCGTTGTCGCTGGTCTGTCCGATGATGAGGTATTTGGCGGGATTGCCCAGAATGTCGAAGTTCTCGGCAAATACGGACAGGGAGCCCGAGCACTCGATGATCACGTCCGCGCCGCGGCCGCCGCAGAGGTCGCGTATGTACTTAATGCGCTCGGCAGCGTCGGGATGGTCCTTCGGGTTGACCGTATGGGTGGCGCCCCACTTCTTGGCAAACTCCAGGCGGGTTTCGCTGAGGTCGACGGCGATGACCTTCGCCGCGCCCGACTGGGCCGCCATCACGATGGAATACAGGCCCACGGGGCCGACGCCGGTAACGACGACGGAGTCGCCCTGATGGATACCGCCGCAGGCATACAGCTTGTCAAAGGCGTTGACGACGGTCCGCCCGGCGCAGCAGGCGCCGACGGCCTCTTCGGAGGTGACGTCGTCCGGGATGCGGACGAAGTCCGTGCCGGCCAAAACAACCTCGTACTCGGCGTAGCCGCCGCGCAGCTCCGCGGCGTTACTGAAGCCGTAGCCGCGGCTGTGCTCGCACAGGACGGGCTCATGGAGCACCTTGCAGGAGTAGCAGGTGCCGTCAAAGTGATGGGACCACATAATCCGGTCGCCGACCTTGACGGGGGTGCCGGTCACGTCGGTTTTGATGCTGTCGGGCAGATAATAAATCTCACCGATGGTTTCGTGACCCATGATGATGGGCGTGGGCGGATGCATGCTCAGCTCGTCGCGCTGCAGGTGCACATCCGTGCCGCAGACGCTGGCAAGGTCCACCTTGCACAGCATATCTCCCGGGTTGAGCTTCGGAACGGGAATGTCCAGCAGTTCCAGCGGCTCACAAAACTTGGTGAGCACCATTGCCTTGCTTGTCTTCGGGATATCCATTGTGATGCCTCCTAAAAATATGTGATGGTTTGTATGTACTGTATCGGGATACGCGGACGGTCCGCATTATCCGCACTCTGACGACCGCAGCGCCCCAACGGGCCGCCCCGGCGGTCCCGGGGTCTATGGGGGACAGCTCTGCAAAACCGCACGAGCTGCTAAAATGCTTTTACCAGACCATCAGGTCAATCAGCTGGCGGATGTCGTCCAGCTTTTCAAGGTCCTTGACCATGCCGATGATCTTTTCGGCGTTCTCCTTCGGCATGGGCCGCTCCGAAAATTCAATGCAGCCGTAGAACTTTGAGACGCACTCCTCGAAGGTGGCCGGCTTCTCCGGCGAGCCCGTGGCGGTCTCCATGAGCTTTTTGTAGACCGTGCCGTCCTTCATGGTGATTTCCATGTAGATGGGCTCCAGACCGCCGGTATCGAATTTGGGGTCATGCTCGACGCTGATCTTGGCCGCCACATCCAGAACCTCCCGGTCCTTGATGGCGGTCTCCGTAAAGCTGGAGAGCGTCACGCGCTTTTTCACGATGGCGGTGGCGCAGCCCCAGACAAGGCTGAACTGACTGTCCACGAAGTTGCGCGGCTTGGCCTTGACCTCCAGAGGTAGCGCCAGCAGGCCCAGCGTGCCTTTGCCGCCCCAGATCTTGATGGCCGCCACCTGGTCGGCGGGGATATCGTGTTCTCTGACCAGCGACAGCGTGGCGTCGATGGTCGGATGCGTGCCGCGGCAGCAGGGATACGGCTTGATGGAGATGTTGCCGCTTTCAAAGCGCTTGCCCAGCTCGCCCACGAGAATGTCGCGGGAATAGCAGTTGCCGTGGTAGACCTTGTAATAGCCCTGGACGCCCTCCAGGCTGTTTTTGGCGCCGGTGACGCCCCTGGCGGCCAGCATGGCGGCCTGGATGCCGCCCCGGACGGCAAAGCCCGGCCCCAGGCGCTTTGTCAAAACGCCGTCCTTCACGCACTGGCCGTTGCCGCAGGACTGGTGGTAGCCGATGCCGATGGCGCTGATCATCTGGTCTTCGGTCAGGTTCATGATGCGGCCGGCCACAGCCGCCGAGGTCATAAAGCCGTTGAGGGTCGTAAAGTGCCAGCCGTACTGGTGGATATCGTCGCCGGGGCGGGTGGCAAGACCCATACGGCTGATCATATCGCCGCCGACGGCCACAACCTGGATAAAGTCCTTGCCCGACAGGCCGCCTGTATATTCACCCACAGCCAGCGCCGTGGGAATGGTGATCACGCCAGGATGCATGACGGCGGCTTCATGCACGTCGTCAAAGTCCAGGGAATGGGCCATGGAAGCGTTGGCCTGAGCCGCGTTCATGGCGGGGACCTTGACGCCGCAGCTTAAAATTGTCGCCTGCTCCTTGCCGCCCAGCTCGACGGCCAGCTCCCGGACCTCCCTGGCGCCGGCCTGCCCATAGCCGCCGATGGCCACGCCGATAAAGTCGAGAACCTGCTTTTTCGTCTCCTGGACGACCTTTTCCGGAAGATCGGAAAACTTCACATCCATAAAATTCCTGGCAAACAAATTGCTGGCATCCATCGCTGAAATCTCCTTTTGATACGGGTTCTGCCGCCGGTCCGCGCCGCCGCCGCAGCAGTGTCAAAGGGCGAAAAAAAACGACGCTTAAAAGCCTGACCGGATTGCAACAATTATTGTATTACGCATAAAAATTACTGTCAATAACTATAAAAATTTCGTAGTTTCGTACAAACTAAGGTGGTCTTTGGACGTTTAAACCTACAGTCATTTCGCGCCAAAAACGCCTGTTTTGCCTTTGCCAGGCTGTATGCTCGTGATATAATACCGGTAATTTAAGCCGACGGAAGGTTTTGCAGAAGGGGAGGGGTACTTCCTTGCCGCCGTTTTTTCATTATCAAATATTGGGAAATCCCGTTTACCGATATCTGCTATTTTTATTAGTCGTGATGGCCGGCTGCGTCCTCGTGCGGGTGTTGGGGGGCGCGCTTTTAAAGCATCTGGACAGGGTGACCGAACGGACAAAGTCCCGCGTCAATGACTTTCTGCGTTACAGCGTCCGGCGGTACCTGCTGCCGGTGGCCTACTTCACCGCTTTTTACCTGAGCGTTAGGGTGCTCAACATCGGCGTCCGGCTCGCGGAAATCATCAATACGGCCATCCTGGCCTTTTTCGTGATTCTGGGCGCGATGTTCGCCTCCTCGGTCATCGTGGCGCTCTTTAATAAGTACTGGGAAACAAAGCGCGCCGACGCCAACAGGGAGCTTGTTGTCCGGATCATATCGGGCCTTCTGAAAGTACTCATATGGGGGACGGCGCTGGCTTTATTCCTTGAAAATATCGGCGTGGAGATCAACGCGCTGATCGCCGGCGTCGGCGTCGGCGGCATTGCCGTGGCCTTTGCCGCCCAGGCGATTTTGGGGGATATTTTCTGCTTCTTCTCGATTTTCTTCGACCGGCCCTTCGAGATCGGCGATTTTATTGTGGCCGGGTCCCATTCGGGAACGGTGGAGCACATCGGCCTGAAAACGACCCGCCTGCGCACCCTGGACGGCGAGCAGCTGATCTTTTCCAACACCGATCTGACGACTTCCCGGATACAGAACTACAAGCGCATGGAGCAGCGGCGCGTCCTGTTCAAGCTGGGCGTCACCTACGACACGCCCGCCGACACGCTCCGGGAGATCCCGGAGATGATCAGGCAGATTATCCAGAGCATGCCGGACACCTCCTTTTCCCGCTCGCATTTTGCCGCCTTCGGCGACTACAGCCTGATTTTCGAGACCGCCTATTTCGTTCTGAGCAGCGACTTCGAAAAGTACATGGATATCCACCAGCAGGTCAATCTGGCGATCAAAAAAGCCTTCGAGGACAAGGGCATCAAATTCGCCCTGCCCACGACGACGGTGCAGCTCCATGAAAACCGTGACTGACCTGATCCTGCCGGGATATCTGCTGCTGATTAACCTGGCCGGCTTTGTCCTCATGGGCGTCGACAAGCGCCGGGCGCGCCGGTACCGCCGGCGGATACCGGAGCGGCGGCTGCTGGCGTGCGCCGCCCTGGGCGGCAGCGCGGGCTGTATCCTGGGCATGGCGGTCTGGCGCCATAAGACGAAGCACCCAAAGTTTACGCTGGGCCTGCCGCTCATCCTGCTCCTGCAATTGGGGATAAACGCCGGCGCGGTTTATCTCTATCGAAATCAAGGGTGGTGGCACGGTTGATTTTCTACTTCAGCGGCACGGGCAACAGCCGCTATGCCGCGCGGCTGATCGCCGGGGAGACGGGCGATACCGCCGTCTCCATCGGCGACGCGGTCAAAAGCGGCGGAGCGCGAATCTATCATTCGGAGAAGCCCCTGGTCTTTGTCTGCCCCACCTACGCCTGGCGGATCCCGCGGGTTGCGGAGCGGTTTATCCTGGAAAACCGTTTCGAGGGCAGCGGATTGGCCTATTTTGTCCTGACCTGCGGGGACCACGCGGGCAACGCCGCCCGGTACGCATCTAAACTCTGCGCCGCCAAGGGCTTGACCTTTATGGGCACGAATGCCGTCGTCATGCCGGAAAACTACATCGCCTTGTTTGAGGTGCCGGACAAGGCCGAATCCGAGAAGATACTGGAGCGCGCCGTCCCGAAAATCCTGGCGATCGCCGGGCGCATCCGGGACGGCCGGGCGCTGACGCCGGACAGGGTCACGCCCGTCGGGTGGTTTCTCAGCGCCGCCGTCAACCCGCTGTTTTACCCCTTTGTCGTCAGCGCACGCGGGTTTTACGCCACCGACGCCTGCACCGGCTGCGGCCGGTGCGCGGCGTTGTGCCCGCTGAACAATGTGGCGCTGGAAAAAAGCAGGCCCGTGTGGGGCAAGCGCTGCACCCACTGCATGGCGTGCATCTGCGCCTGCCCGGTCGAGGCGATCGAATACAAAAACGCCTCAAAAGGCAAGCCGCGGTATTATCTGCCCGATAGTCCTGCCGGTATTTCGCCGAAATCTGGGCATGATGATTGAATGTAACTTGCACAATCTATATAATGGAATCCGGCAACCCATTTATGGAAAAATCACAGAATTGGAGAGGGGTATTATGCTAACAAGACTGAATTTGACCATCAA